>JAHEKD010000080.1 GCA_024638545.1 Gammaproteobacteria bacterium | reverse complement strand
AAAGGCATAGGAATCTGCCAAAAACAGCACAAGATTAACTGCCAGCTGGCTGTTCGGCTGTGGTTTTCAGGCGGGTAAGTATTAAGTCAGAAATCATTGCATGACCATCAGCATTGGGGTGTAATCCATCGTTCAGCAATGACGCGTGATTATGCATAATAAAAGCATCATAAAGATCAATAAATTCAAGGTTTGACAGCAGGCAGTGCTGCCTGATAGCTTCATCATATTGCATTAGTGCCCGGTTATCGTAGATTTCGACCCACTGGTGTTTTTCAGCAGATTTCAGAACTGTTTCCTCAATACAGGGTAGCAGGCCTATGAAGGAAATGTCGTTAGAAAATAATTTTGCGGCCGCGGTAATCTTTTCAAGATTAATCGTAAATTGATCGAGTTCAACGCCACGCCGCTGTTCCTCAATCAGCCAGCGCGAGTCATTTGTACCGATAGCTATAATAAACTGAATATTCCTTACGCTGGGATTCGGGGTTAATCTTGATCGTGTTTCCTGAGTCAAGCGTTGTGCCAATCCATCTGATGTATCACTGGGTATGCCAAGATTGTAAGTGATTATGTAATCACCGGGAACAGGTAAAACTAATTGATCATAGTAACTTCTAATACGATTAGCCCAGCCACCTGATTGATCCCACTCACCATAGGTAATACTGTCACCAAAGATAAAAATATTTTTTATTACCGGCAATTGACTTTACACATATTTTAATTGCGTAATTCTATTAGTAATTAAACTTTTTGTGTAATAAAATGAACCAAGTTTTGCGCAATCCGTATAGCGGATGTTAACTCAAACCTATCCTCCCAGATTTAATACAGATGAAAGATTCATCTCAGGTGTTCCCGGTTGATCGAACCCAGGAAGGTATTATAATATTAATTACCGGGCTGTTTTTCTTTTCATTTCAGGACATTATCGTGAAGCTCTTAAGTGACCGTTATAATGTTCTGCAGCTGGTATTCACGCGCACCGTATTCGCGCTCATTTTTCTCTCTTTGATTGGAATCTTTACACTGGGACCGGCTGCACTTATAGCCAAACAGCCGCTGCTTTTGCTTGCTAAAGGTGTGACAACATTTTTCGCCTTTCTGTTCTATTATCTCGCTATGCCAAGCCTGCCATTGGCTGATATTGTTGCGATCGCGTTTATGTCGCCGATATTGATGACAGTGCTGTCTGTGTTCCTTTTAAAAGAGATCGTAGGTCCACGTCGTTGGGCCGCTATTGTTTTAGGTTTTATCGGTGTTCTGATTGTGGTTGGACCAAGCGGTAATTTTGCAAATCTGGGTGCGTTGCTCGCTTCGGGCTGCGCTTTCGCATATGCGGTTAGTTCAATCATGACGCGATTTATTAACAAAGGTGATGAGCCGATAACGATTGCAATTTATTCTATGTTGGCTTTTTTAATGATGAGCGGAACACTGGCGCTGATTATTCACGGTGTGCAGGCCAGCGACAACTTAAACCCATCAATGGCGTTTTTATTTCGTGATTGGGTCTGGCCTGACAATCACGAATGGTTGTTGCTGTTTATCATTGGCTGTATCGCAACGGTTGGATTTTACTGTCTTGGACGCGCATATCTGGTTGCACCTGCAAGCCATGTTGCGCCTTTTGAATATACATATATAGTCTGGGCGGTCTTGCTATCCTATTTATTCTTCAATGAATTACCTAAGTTGTCCACCCTTACAGGCGTGTCAATCTTGGTGGGCTCAAGCCTTTATATCTGGTATCGTGAATCCAGGGTATAGTGTAATCAGATTAACAGGTAAACCTGGACGCTCAGAATACTTAAGTGTAATTATCATGGATTAACCTTGTTTAGAAGGATACAGGCCTATGTCAGAATCATCTGATTGGTTTCAAATTTCTGTCAAATCTGCAGGAAGCTAGATGAGTAGAACATCTCATGCTTTGGCTGCAAATCAAAGTAAGGAAGGAATCATTTCCCTGATTATCGCAGTGTTCTTTTTTTCTTTTCAGGATATCATCATCAAATATCTGAGTGCCAATTACAGCATCCTGCAATTATTATTCATACGCTCATGTGTTTCCCTGGTACTGCTTTGTGCTATTGCCTATAAGTTATTTGGTACAGGGGTATTTATCTCCAGGCAGCCACGCCTTGTTTTATTAAGAAGCGTGCTGGTGGTGCTGTTTATTGTGCCTTTTTACCTGGCGATTCCGGTGTTGCCATTGGCGGATATAGCAGGCATTGTGTTTAGCTCGCCAATGATTATCACCTTGTTATCGGTGCTGATTCTAAAAGAAAAGGTCAGGCCGAGTTTTGGGGTAGCTGTAGTGCTGGGTTTTATGGGTGTACTAATCATCGCTAATCCAACCGGAAACTTTTCAAAGGCCGGCGTGATTCTGGCGTTTGGCAGCGCCTGTGTCTATGCAGTAATGTCGATTGTTACTCGACAAATCAACCACGGCGATCATCCGATTACTATCGCAATTTATTCTATGGCATTTTATGTATTGTTTTGTTTAATCAGTTTATTTGTCGTATCGTTTATCAATATAGATACTTTGGTGCATCCTTCGCTGGACTTTTTTGTGCGTGACTGGATTATGCCAAGTCAATATGAGCTGATATTACTGCTTTGCCTGGGCCTTGTAGGTACCGTTGGATTTTATTACATTGCCAGAGCATATATGATTGCACCAGCAAGCCATGTTGCCCCATTTGAATATGTTTACATCATTTTCGTCGTTGTACTTTCTTTTGTTTTCTTTGCTGAAATTCCAAAAATAACTACAATTTTTGGGGTCAGCATTTTAATCATCACAGGATTATATATTTGGCATTATGATAAAAACACATGAATTGATGCATCGCTTCTGCATGGCAGTTAAATGAGCACAGAGATTGCGCCAACCCAGGCATATCATAATAAACAGGGGATGTTGTCTTTGTCATTTAGTTTGTTTTTGTTTTCATTTCAGGACATGGTGATCAAATCATTCAGTGATGACTATAGCGTACTGCAAATTGTTTTTATTCGCTCATTAGTGGCTTTGTTAATTCTTTGCAGCTTTGCAATTGTTGTTGGTGGAGTGAATGCCTTGCTTGCCAGGCAGCCGGCTTTGCTGCTGATTAAAGGGGTGATCTATTTCTTCGCATTCACGTTTTACTATATGGCATTTCCATTGTTGCCGGTTGCAGATGTGGTTGCAGTCACCTTTCTGGCGCCAATCATTGTTACACTTCTTTCAATTGTATTCTTGAAAGAATATGTCAGCTTTAAACGTTGGCTTGCCGTTTTGACAGGTTTTTTAGGTGTTTTATTTGTCGTCGGGCCTGAGGGAAAAATATACAATTTTGGGACATTCCTGGCATTAGCGTGTGCCTTTACATATGCAAGCGGTTCGGTGATTACACGTTTCATAACCAGGGGCGATCAGCCTTTGATCATAGCAATCTATTCCATGCTAGTATTAATGTTGATGAGCGGAGCAGGCTATCTGATCGTGCTTGGGTTAGAGCTTAAAACTGGCGTGAATCCGGCCCTGAATTTTCTGGTCCGGGACTGGGTCAGGCTTGAGGGCAGGGACATGGGGTTACTTTTGCTGATTGGCTGCATTGCCAGTGCGGGATTCTATCTGCATAACCGCGCTTACTTGATTGCACCCGCCAGCCAGGTTACACCATTTGAATATACCTATGTATTTTATTCTGTGTTTATGGCGTATTTGTTTTTTTCAGAGGTGCCTGCGTCAACAACATTGCTGGGTTTGATTACTTTGGTGAGTTCGAGCCTGTATATCTGGTACCAGGGTTCAGGTAGAGCACATTCAGGAAAAAGAACACAAGCCAGGTAAAAATTATCTTTTATAAAGGCATATGCTTTTGAGGACATTGGGAGCCTGATTTTAAATTTGAAATTATCCATAATCGCTGTGTTAAGATTGGCTAGCTAAAATCGTGAGTAAATAAAAGGCTCAGTCATGAAACTTTTCGGCAGCTATACTTCGCCATTTGTTCGCCATTGCCGGGTAGCATTGATGCAAAGCGAGTTAGAATTTGAATTTGTCGAGGCCGATGAGGCGATTCGAAAACAGCACTCGATAACAGATAAAGTGCCGTTTTTTACAGACGGTGACCTGACCCTTTCTGATTCAAGCTCAATATTAAAATATGTGAGAGAAAAATCTGGTGCTGAATTCCTTGCTGATATTAATGACTTTGAAAATTACACCGTTGCCGATACCCTGCTTGATAGCGCAATCAATCTATTTTTACTTGAGAACGAGGGCTACAGTGCAGACCGCATTAGCTACCTGGGTCGCCAGAAGGCGCGTGTCGATCACGGTTTGGTTGCGCTTGATCAACGTCTTGATCCGCAACGGGGCATTGAGTGTGATAGTACATTACGCCGTGCCTGTTTTATCGGCTGGGGATTATTCAGAAATCGCTTCAGTATCGAAAAATTATCAAATCTCAGTCAGCTAATGACAATAGCGAATCAGGATGAGAACTTTTTGGCAACGGCACCGCATGTTTAGATCATAATAGCGAATATATCCGAGATGAAGTGTCTTAAATATATTGCGCATTAACCATTAAAAAGGAAACATTGAAATGAATTTAAAAGGATCAAATTATGATTGTGACATTTAGAACTAAGAGTTTTTCCGATATTACGATGTTTGGCGATATTGCAGTAAAGCTGCTTAAATTAATGGGGCATAGCGGTACCGTACCAGGCGCCGTAAACGCTGAAGATATACCAGTTTATCTCGACAAGCTTAAGCATGGTCTAAGCCTGTATCGGGAGCCAGAAAATACAGATACAGATACAGACGAGCCGGTTGTCAGGCTGCAAACACGCGCAAAACCGCTTATTGATCTGATGCAATCGGCATATGAAAACAATGATTCAGTTAGCTGGAAGTAAGAACACAATAATATTAATTACGTTAGAAATCGCTTCACCGGCGAATATGATCATAAGATATACTGTCAAAACAGGCACATAAACATAGATTAATCATTATCAGGAGAAAATAAATGGGAATTGTTGACAAAATCAAAAGTCTTTTCGGCAAGGCAGTAGAGGCAACAGAACAGGCTGTTGACAAAGTTGAAGATAAAACTGCTGGAGGTCTTGAGAAAGCGAAAGACATTGCCGGCGACGTTGCCAATAAAGTTGAAGATACGGCAAGTGATACCCTTGACAAAGCTAAAGATGTGGCCGGTGATACCTTTGATAAGGCCAGGGAGGTCGCAGCAGATGTAAAAGAGACGGTTGTCGATACGGCAAAAGACATTTCTGAAACTGTTTCAGAGAAGGTTTCTGAGCTCAAAGGCGGCGGTGAGGATGCGCTCGCGGATGCAGAGCAGGCCGCGGCGGACAAGGTCCAGGACATCGCTGACAGCGCCTCGGAAACAGCGGCGGACCTCAAGCAGGGCGCAGCCGACACGCTCGCGGATGCAGAGCAGGCCGCGGCGGACAAGGCCCGGGACATCGCTGACAGCGCCTCGGAAACAGCAGCGGATGTGGGAGACACTGCTGAAGAAGCAGTTGCCGATGCTGAGCAGAGAATTATCGGCGATCAGGACCAAAGTAAAAGTTAGGATCAGATGACATTCGCAGTTATAGTAATCTGGCTAGAATGCTCTTTGAAGCATCCAGCCGGAGGCAATCATGATGCTGACGACTGAACCGCCTTTATAAATCCCGATCCGGAAGATCATAGAATTACGAATAATATAGAAAACTGGCAATACGATTATGACGATAGCCAGCTGACCGGCTTCTATGCCGAGATTAAACTCTATCAGCGGAGTAAGTGATTTTTTACTTTCCATACCCAGCTCCGCCAGCACACTGGCAAATCCAAAGGCAAGTGACCAGCGTGATACAGGCAGAATCGGTTTAAGGTTGTTAATCGCGCAGGCTATGATTGAAAACGCGATTACGGGTTCGACAAGTCGCCCCGGTAGTTGAACAAATTGAAATACTGCAAGTCCTACCGTTAGCGAGTGGGCAAATGTGAATGCAGTAATAATTTTAAATGTGTCGATTAATGCCGGCATCAGTTTTGAATAGCCCGGATATTGATTGTTTTTAATGATCAAAACGCCGGGTAATAGCAGTGTAAGTAAAAACAGAATATGATCAAAGCCAACAAATATATGCTGTATTCCCTGTGCGAAGTAGAGTTTCAAAGCATCTGCTGAAATGACTTCATCAAGATCAACGGTAATTGGTTTGGAATTCGCGCTCAGTACGTTCTGATATGTGCTGCTATTATTATCTACTGATAAATACAGTCTATGTCCGCGCGGGAGATTTTTAAGAATCGGCATCTAAAAGCCTAAATTACCTGCATCCGACAGGCTAAATTGAAGGTTGATAAGAAGATTTTCATTACTTTCAATTAAAAAATCATGTTCTTCAGCAATCAGCAATCTGTTGCCTTGACGTGTCTGGATGCCAGTCGCCAACAGATCAATCAACTCCGGATAGGCCATGTTTAATTCAGTCTGGCTAAACTGATCGTCCCGGTCGGCGTTGATTACTGCGAGCATTTCGATATCACTAAGTGCGAACGAGATTTTCAAATCCGCATTATTATTCGATATATCCAGGACAATTTGACTGGAGCCGAGCAGCAGTGTGGAAATGCATATGATTGTAAGAAAGATGTTTTTCATGATTTCGTAAAGACCAGGAGCGACGAAAGCCGCCCCTGTTTAATTAAGGTTAATGGTGACCGTGGTTTCGGCCATTCAACGGAGTTGCTGCATAAGGCATCACCTTGTTGTAACTGATGTCATTCGCTGTTACACCATCAATGTCAACGCTGCCGTTGCAGGCGATTGACAGGTTGTTTGGGTTACGCAGGTCGCTTAATGCTGCACATACGGCAATATCAAGGACATCATCACCAAAGCGTCGCCCATTTGGCCAGCCTCCGTGGACGGTTCCGCTACCAAAACCTGTTTGTACGCGGCTGATTAGAACGTCCCCTCCGAATATGCTGAGGCGGCTGAAACCATAATCATCGGTGTTACCCGTTAATTTTGCCGGACCTGTCGATAAATCGACTTTTATCAGGTCAGGAATATAAATTCCGGCAATATCGGTGCGATTGTCAGTTACCGCACTCGTCCCTTGTATGGCATTGAGCAGTGCAGCCAGTTCTGGCATCTCGGCATACTTTTTAAACAGGCCTTGTCTGTTCTTGGTGTGGTCCGGTTATAAAGATCTTTATCAGCCAGGGCGACAAAACCTTCATTGAAAAGCGGGTTACCCTGACGTCCAACCTGAACAAACCGACTGGTCTTTTTATCGCCGTTTTGTGAAAGTATGCTTAGCTGGCGTCTGCTGGTGGTAGCATAAACACCGGCAATCTGATCTGCGCCGCCGAGAACAGACAGTGGAATCTGCAAAACAATTGTGTGCACATTGTAGCCACCCTGGCTATCAAAGGGTTTGTTCGGACTGTTAAGACCCAGGGCAGGGCTTTCAATTTGAAGCAGATCAAAAACACCCTGTATATCGGCGTAGAATCCATCATCACGCTGGCCCGCGAATACGCGATGGCCATGCTTGATGTCGTAGACTGTCTGGCCGGTATACGTATCCAGGGCACTTTCAAAATTGACACCGGGCCTTGCGGGGTTGTCACCATCGTTATTAATATTGTATTTTGGTGTTGCCAGCCCCTGATTATTCGGCGGCACAACTAAATCCCGGCCTACTTTATCTAGTTTCTTACGAATGTTGTTTCGACGATCCACCATCATAACGCTGTAACTCTGGGTCAGGTTCTGGCTTCCAAGGGGCGGTTGCGAAAGAAATTTCGCAAATTTCGTCTGCAAATCAATTTTCTCTGACGGCAGCATGGTTATTCAGGGCCTCGGTGAACCATTTGCCAGCCTGTGACTGATTGTTAACCGCGAGGTTGATCAACGCGGCATGATAATACAGGCGCGCATCATGTGTACCGTTTTTCAGGGCATTGCGTATGTGGATCTTAGCTGCCGCGGCCTGGTTATTCGCATACAGCGCCCAGGCCAGGGCATCCTGGCTGAAAGTATCCTGTCGCTGATCGAACTCCTGAGCTGCAAGCTGCAGCGCAAGGGCACCGTTATGACCTGTTGTTGCCAGATAGATTGAATAGGTTCTGCGATCTTCAGCAGCTGCGGTATTCTCAAACTGCTTTTTTACGAAAAGCGCCTGCTCATATTCTTCTGCAGCCGTGAGAGCCTCGATCAAAACCCACCGGTATTCAGGTGTTGGATTTAGCTCCACCGCCTTTTTTAATGCAACGATTGCCTTTACCGGCTTATTCTGTGCCAGGTATAAATGGCCCCTGATAAATAATGCCGGCGCGAAATGCGGGCTAGAATCAATCACGTGATTTGCACCTTTCAATTCACCATTAAGGAACAGGTAAAAGCCGAGGCGGGATATTGCCCAATTGGCCGTTTCACTATTCCCGTAGCCGTATGCGCTTAAC
>JAHEKD010000079.1 GCA_024638545.1 Gammaproteobacteria bacterium | reverse complement strand
AGAAGATCAGGAACGACTGGCCGTCACACTGGAAGGGCATACTCAAGGCGAATAACCAGCAGGCGCCGCTGACGCTCAGGGTAAACCGGCAAAATACCTCAACAGATGATGCGATTGAATCTCTTGCGTCGATACACATTCATGCGGACAGGACGAAAGCCAGTCCGGTGGGGCTGCATATTCCCGCCGGCACCCGGATCTGGCAGACAAAGCTCTGGGATCAGGCACTATTTTCAGTTCAGGATGAGTCAGCACAGCTGGTTGCCCTGGCGGTAGCCTTAAAACCACGAATGAAGGTGCTGGATGCCTGTGCTGCGCCGGGCGGGAAAACCGCGCATTTGCTTGAAAGACAGCCTGATATCGATTTACTGGCCCTGGAAATTCAGGCCGCGCGTGTTCAACAGCTGGTGGAGAACCTGGAGCGATTAAACTTAAGTTGTGAAATCAAAATCGCTGACGCCGGTGATCCCGAGCGCTGGTGGCAGGGTGAGGAATTTGACCTGATTATTATCGACGCACCGTGTTCGGGCAGTGGTGTAATACGCCGACATCCTGATATAAAACACCTGAGACACCCGCAAGATATCGCTGAAAACGTGGAAACACAGCGCCGATTACTTGCTAAACTATGGCCGGTACTTAAAGTGGGCGGCAAAATGTTTTACTGCACGTGCTCAATTTTCAGGCAGGAAAACGATGATCAGGCCGGATGGTTCCTGAAAAACACACCTGATGCAAAGCAGATCCATCTGCCTGAAACCCACGGTTTAGAACTCGAATTTGGTCGCCAGCGCCTGACCGGCACTGACGGATCAGATGGATTTTACTATGCGTATTTTGAAAAACAACCATCGTAAATTGTTATGGTTCACAGCCACTGTGCTGTGTCTCTACGTTCCATTAGTCAGCGCTGATTTCAGCCTGACCAGAGTCGAGGCGTTCTCAGACGATGGCTTGCTGCAAGTTGATGCAGATGCCCAGTTGAGCCTGCCTGCGGAGACCCAAAAAGCGCTGGACAGCGGCGTTGATCTGCGGATTCAGTTTTTAATCGAGCTGGTTAAAGAGCGCAACTGGATCTGGGACAACGCCATTAATAACTGGGAAATGCTGTTCACGCTGCACTACCATCAGCTATCAGGCCAGTACATTTTAGCAACCCCCGTTTCTGACAACATCAAGACCTTCAACACAGCGCAGCAGGCACTCGATGCACTTTCTGATCAACTTTCATTCAACCTCGGATACGAGAAGAGTTTTGAGATTTACAGCAGGTTATACATACGCACCCGAATTAAGCTGGATACTAAGTACCTGCCTGCACCGCTTAAATTATTTTCGCTGGTTTCCAGTGACTGGAAACTTGACAGTGGATGGAAAGAGTGGGTATTAGAGCTGTAATTCGCGGCTTTATCAAGCCGCTGCCGACCGTCATATTTCTAATGCTGCTGCTGGCAGTGGTGATACTGCTTGCCTCAGCTGCGCAGTATAACTCTGAAATAGCAGACTATTTTTCGCATTTATTTGTCATCAACATTCTTGGCGTGCTGCTGCTGCTGGTTTTGATAGCGGCAAACATCTATCGCCTGATCAAGGAAGTTAAACAGCGTCAGCTGGGCAGCCGCCTGACGATCAGTTTTTTAATGACGTTTGGCGTGCTGGCACTGATCCCGCTGGCGATTGTCTATGCGTTTTCAATCCAGTTTCTGAACCAGTCCATAGACAGCTGGTACGATGTTGAAATAGAGAAAGCGCTGGGCGATGCCCTGCTGGTCGGAAGAAATTCCATGGAGGCGGCAAAAACAGACCTGATTACGACCTTAAGTGATGATATCGCCGCACTCACACAAGTCGAAACTGAGTCCGATTTGTTCTCAACTCTTGATGAAATACGTGATTCAAACGATCTGACAGAGATCAGTTTGTTTACCTCAACAGGCCGTATCGTGGCATCGAGTCATTCTGATGTCACCGTGATCATTCCTGATTCACCTGACGAGCGCATGATGAGTGCTGCACGCCGCGGCGAAATTCAGTCGCGAGTTGAACCGCTGAACGACAATTCACTGCAGCTGCGCATCGTCATTCCGGCACCATCTGCGGGTGTCGATCGGCCCGCGCGATTATTGCAGGTCCTGTACGACCTGCCTTTCAGATTTTCCAATGTCGGCGAGAGTCTCGAACAGGCCTCAAGCCAGTACAATCGGCTGGTATATTTGCGGCGTCCGCTCAAGCTGAGCTTTATTACCACATTAACGCTGGTGACCTTGTTAACCGGCCTGGCTGCGTTATGGGCTGCCATCTTATCCTCGCGGCGACTAATTGCGCCATTAAGGGATCTGGCTGAAGGTACCCGCGCCGTTGCCAGCGGCGATTACTCAAAGGAATTACCCGTCACCAGCAGCGATGAGCTGGGTGTCCTGGTGCAGTCATTTAACGACATGACAGGGCAAATAAAGCGAACCCAGGAGCAGGAGCAGCGCACCCAGAACCAGCTGGAAGAACAGCGTGCCTACCTGGAAACGATACTCAGACGCCTATCCTCCGGAGTGTTGTCCTTTGATCTGAATCATCAGCTCAGAACCAGCAACGAAACCGCGCAGGAAATTCTCGATATCGAGCTTGAAAGCTCGACTAACAGCCTTGAAGAATTGAAGGCAAAATTTAACTGGCTGGCTCCATTTTTTGAGTATATTCAGCACAACATGCGTGCCGGCGCCTACGAGTGGCAGCGCGAGATTGAGGTGGTGGGTTCGAAAGGCCGCCAGGTCTTGAATGTCAGGGGCACGCGTCTTCCCTACGAAAATCTGGCCAGGGGCGGGTTCGTCATTGTTTTTGACGATATGACTAATCTCATTCAGGCTCAACGCAACGCAGCCTGGGGGGAGGTTGCCAGACGGCTGGCGCATGAAATCAAGAACCCGCTGACACCCATCCAGCTGTCTGCTGAGCGGGTGCGTAACAAATTTATGGATAAAGTCGAGGGAAAAGATCGTGAGACCCTCGACCGGGCCACTCGCACCATCGCCAACCAGGTTGAGTCGATGAAACAGATGGTGAATGAATTTTCAGAATATGCACAACCTGTGATGGTACAGTTGCAGACACTGGATCTGAACCAGCTGATCAGGGATGTCGTTGAGCTCTACATGGCTGGCGCAAAAGCCGTTGATTTTCAGTTAAACCTGCAGGCGAACATACCGTATATTAAGGCAGATGCATCCAGATTAAGACAGGTCCTGAATAATGTGATCATCAATGCACACGATGCCCTCTCTAACACCCAAGGGGCGGTGATTGTGATAAAAACCTGTGTCAAAACGATTAAAAACGCCGAATTCATTGAACTTTCAATTATTGATAACGGCAAGGGTATTGATGAAAAGATGCTTGATCGCATCTTCGAGCCCTACGTGACCAGTAAGGAGAAAGGCACCGGACTGGGCCTGGCTATCGTTAAACGAATCATCGATGAACACAATGGTCTGATCAGGGTTGAAAATAATGCGCATTCGGGTGCTGGCATTATCATTGATTTACCAATAGAAACTGACCAATCAATAGCGGCAAGAGCATATGGCTGAGCGTATCTTAATAGTAGATGATGAACCGGATATCCGGGATGTCGTTAGCGACATTCTCGAAGATGAAAACTACCAGGTTGAACAAAGTGCCAATGCTGAGCAGGCACGGGAAGTTTTAGTGAATTTCAATCCCGACCTGATCTTGCTGGATATATGGATGCCGGACGTCGACGGTATCAGCCTCCTGAAAGAGTGGATCAGCCAGGGTGTTGATAAACCAATCATCATGATATCTGGGCATGGCAATGTTGAAACGGCGGTTGAGGCCATACGCACCGGTGCCTATGATTTTCTTGAAAAACCGCTGTCGAGCGCAAAAATGCTGCTAACTATCGAGCGGGCCCTGGAAAACAATCGCTTGCTCAAAGAAAACCGCGAGCTGCGGGATCGCATTGAACCCCTGTCCACGCTGGTCGGCAGCAGCAGTAAAATGTCGACTTTGCGTGAACTGGTCGAACGGGTCGCACCCACGGATAGTCGCGTACTCATCAGCGGTGAGCCCGGTACCGGCAAGCGCGTGGTTGCGCGCTGTATCCACCAGTCCAGTTTAAGAAAGCATGAACCCATGGTTGAGTTCAACCTGGCTGCGGTGCCGGAAACCATGCTCTCCGTTCAACTGTTCGGAAGCGAATCCAATGACCAGATACAGCCCGGACGTTTTGAGCAGGCGCAGGGCGGCACCCTCTATCTTGATGAGTTAACCGATATGAGCCTGACAACACAGTCTCTGCTGGAAAACGTGCTGGAACAAAAGCAGTTTATGCGTGAAGGCGGTAACACTTTTATAGATATTGATGCGCGCATTATCTCCTCGACGAGTCATGATATCGAAAATGAAGTTCGCGAACACCGCTTCCGGGAGGCCCTCTTTTATTATCTTAACGTCGTGCCCCTGGCGGTGCCCGCGCTCAGGGATCGTAACGAGGATATCCCTGAACTGGTGACTTTTTATACAAACTGGATGGTGGAAAATGAAAACCTGAGGTACTGCCGTTTTTCGATTGCGTCCCTGAACCTGATGCGCAATTACGCATGGCCAGGCAATACCCGCGAGCTTCGAAACGTGATTCAGCGACTGCTGATTTTATCCGGCGGCGATGAAATCGGGCTCGAGGAAACGCAGGTTGCGCTCGGTGAAAGCCAGCCGCAGCAGCATATCGCAGTGACGTCTGATGCGGTGAAAGACCTGGAGCTACGCCAGGCAAGAGAGATATTTGAACGTGAATACTTCATTCACCAGCTTAACAAATCTAATAGAAATATCGCAGAAACAGCGCGCAACGTCGGCATGGAAAGAACACACCTGTATCGAAAATTAAAAGCACTTGGTATTGATCCCAAACAGCTGGGAGACGAATAGTGGCATTCATCGGGCTGCGGTACTGCGCCGTATTTGTCTGCCTGCTCGCTTATTGCGGCACTGCATCAACCTCATTTGCACAGGCCGTTTCGCAATCGCAGCAACAGGCGCAGGCGCCCATACACTTCAGCGAGCTCGACCTGCCACAGCAAAAAGAGACACTGGCCCGGCTTTCAGATGAACAGGTGCGCGCTGCCCTGCTGGAAATACTGACGCTGGACAGTGACAGTGCTGAACAGGCCAGGCGATCGTTGTTGAATGTCAGCCAGATAAACCGTAATTTTTTAATTTTTAAAGAGGGTTTGAAGGCGGGCACAAGCGCGATACCGCGGGTTCCGGAACTGTTTAAAAACTATCTGGATCGGCTGTTTCCTGACTGGAAATCCACAACCGGATTAAAGCTCATATTTGGATTTTTATTCGTTTTTTTCCTGGGCTGGGTGGCCGAGTATTATTACATCAGACGCACCGCTCCGCTGGTTGAGCAGATACTCAATTCATCAATCCAGCGATTCTCGCATCGAATATTACTGTTAGCGAAGCGGTTATTTATCAGACTGATCGGCATTATTATTTTTGCTGTGGTCTCCCTGCTTGCCTATTTTATCTTTGCACCCGCACACGAGCCGTTGAGAATTGCGCTGCTGGCGTATCTCTTTTCTGTTGTACTGGTGCGCACGGTAATGGTCTGCTCGAAATTTCTGTTCGCACCCCAGGTGGCCGCCCTGAGAGTTTTTCCCATAAGCTGTGCGGATGCAAAAAGGATATACTGGCTGAATGTGTTTTTAGCGCTCTACTGCGGTGTTTTTCTGATGACAGAGTTTATCATGAAGCAGCTTGAGCTTAATCAACTGTTGATCGCCGCATGGGGAACGCTGTTCGGGCAGCTGTTTGCACTATTGATGGTGATCAGCACCTGGATAATTCGAAGGCCAATTCGCGAGATACTGATGGAGGGGGTCAGTGAAAACACAATCGCCGCATTCATCTATCAAAACTGGCACTGGCTGGCCAGTTTTGCCCTGATTATGGTCAACGTCATTGCCAGCTATGCATTAATCCTCGAGAACCGCAATGTTGTGGTGCCGGCAATATTGACCGATGTCATCATCATCAGCGTGCCCATCCTGATCGCCATTGTTAAAAAACTTATCGATGATTCATTCGGATGGAGCGATGCCGATGTGCGTCAGGCTGATTCACAGGCCTATGAACAGGTTGACCTGTCCGGGGAGGTGTTGCCGAAGACCGCGCCAGGCTCATCGGCGGTGAGAAGACAGTCAACCACACCCATGCTGTCCGGCTTAAGCGGCATCACTTCATTTTTGATTGGTATCGCTGCATTAATGCTGGTATTTGCCATCTGGGGCTATCGTGTGGACGAAGTGATCAGGTCAACGCTGGCAGGCCAGATCATAAGTTCGTTTGTCGGACTTATCGTAATTATTGCGGTAGCGTATGTATTATGGGTGATTGCCAGCTATTTTATGGATCCCTATCTGCCGGATGCGGGCATCAGTGGACCGGGTGATGAGGCCGGCGGAACGGGTGTTTCGCGGATATCCACGCTCATGCCCATTTTGAAAAAGATCCTTCTCGGAATGCTGGTGATGCTTGTGATCATGATATACCTCTCACAGCTCGGGGTGGATATAGGACCCTTGCTGGCGGGAGCGGGCATTATCGGTATCGCCATAGGCTTTGGTGCGCAAACGCTGGTGAAAGACGTCATTTCCGGCATGTTCTACCTGATTGATGATGCATTCAGGAAAGGTGAATATATTGAAATCGGTGATATTCGCGGTACGGTTGAAAACATTTCGATTCGGTCTTTTCAGCTGCGTCATCACAACGGCCCTGTTCACACCGTACCCTACGGCGATATCACCTCGCTGACAAACTACTCGCGCGACTGGGTTATTATGAAATTTGAGATTCGCATACCGTTTGAAACCGATGTGGAAATGGTTCGCAAGCTGATTAAGAAAGTCGGCGCTGAAATGCTCGAGGATGAGGAGTTCAAACCCATGCTGATCGATCAGTTGAAATCGCAGGGTGTCAACAGGATGGACGACTCCGCCCTGATCGTGCGATGCAAGTTTACCTGCCACCCGGGGCATCAGTTTTATTTGCGCCGCGTTGCCTATGCAAAAATACAGAAGGCCTTTGAGAATAAGGGCATCCAGTTCGCACCCAGGCGCGTCATCGTCGAGGCGCAGACGCCGGAGCTGGTTACTGCCGGAGCGGCCACGCTGGATCAGCAGCAGCCCGATAAAAAATAAGGACATGGCTTGATCCGTCCGCAGGCCCGCCGGGACTGGATTTCACCAATACGGTACAATTGCGGCTCCACAGTCGCGCCTGTGGACACGACTTAAACGTATCAATGATCTCGATACAGGTGAGACATTTCCTTTGCTTCAATTGGTCGTGGTTAGACCGGCAGATCATCCAGCTTAAGTCGAGATTCGGCAAACTGGTGCACCGGGTTTCTCTGCGTCCAGAGTGTGGCTAATGTTTGGCCGGTCTCAGGGTGTATAAAGTCAGGCATCAACCGGCTAAGCGGCATCAGCACAAAATCATAAACCAGCACATCGGGATGCGGCAGGGTGATCTGGTGGTCCTTGTAGACCAGGTTATCAAAGAGCAGCAAATCAAGGTCCAGGCTTCGATCCGCGAAGGGTTGGTGCCGGCTTGAGCGCCCGCTTTGTGTTTCAAGTCCGTTAAAAAATGCGCGAATTTCCTGAATGGTCAGGCTCGTTTGAAACTGACCGACAAGATTAAAAAAATCATTACCGTTAAAACCAACCGCCCTGGTTTCATAAATGGGTGAATACCGGACCGGGTGAAATTTGATATTGAGCGCCTTGACGGCAAGACCGACATTTCTCTCTCTGTCGATATTACTGCCGATGCTGAATGAGACCAGGGACATAAGAATGATCAGATTTGTTTAGATAGTTTTAAGTTAAAAAATCGAATAGACAGTTGATTATATGGTTTAGTTCATTCAATGATTACACCAACAATTCTGGCTCCACGTACCGCACCGGTTTTATTGATCTTTACCCTGCACCATGGGCATCTGAGCAAATCCATTGAAATCGGAGCTAATCTCAAGCCTTGCTTCGTTCAATGATAACACCGACATTTCTGGCTCCACGTACCGCACCGGTTTTATTGATCTTTACCCTGCACCACGGGCATTTAAACGATTCCAGCAGTATTTCGGCAATACCGGCAGCCAGCGTTTCCACCAGCTTTGCCTTACGCTCAACACAATAGGTGTTTACCGCCTTTGAGACCTCTTTATAGTTAAGCGTGTACTCGAGTTCATCGGTTTCACCTGCCCTGGTTAAATCATATCCCATATCAAGATCAATGCAGATTCTCTGGGTGATTTCCCGCTCCCAGTCCCAAACGCCAATTACGCAATCGACTTCGATGCCGTGCAAATATACAATGTCCATGTTGAGCCACAAATTATTTCAGGACTAACCATAAACTTTTTAACATCAATATACAAATGCTCATGAATCTATTGTTGCCGGTTATGGGCTACCTGTTCGGATCGGTC
>JAHEKD010000078.1 GCA_024638545.1 Gammaproteobacteria bacterium | reverse complement strand
GGTCCCTTGCCACGCCCTGTGGGCATTTTACTCGGTCAGGGTCCTCGACATCGTGTCAACGATGCCTGCGGGCCCTTGTGCCGGCACCTATGCTGATAACATAATGCCGGCCTTTGGTCGTCAAACCCATACAGGCCGCATCCTTTAACCGTCTCGCGACGAAGTCCGGTGAGAAATGCGGGCTATCTCACGCATCATACGGTCAAGGATGTCGCCTATCGGCCGACTGTAGATGTATGAATTCAGCTATCCCACTATCCTGAGTTGTCTTCTCATTCCGTGTGCGGTTGATTCCAAGAAATGTATATTAACTTTCAGCGTCTTTATCTTAGCGAAATTGATTAAATAAAATTATAGAAATAGCATTTATAAGTAAAAATATTCATTGAATTGAAGGAGAACTGAATACTTTATTGAGTTGAGTACCATCTTGCAAATACTGCTCTTGTAAGATAAATAGGCGTCATAATTTAATACTAATCGTATTCTTAGATTGAAAATAATCAACATAAACAATAGGATTATGTAATCTTTGTTCCCGGATTTAGCGCGCTTAAAGAAAAACAGAGTTACTATTTCTTAAATTCAAAAAGTTCATCAGGAATCACCAAGGTCTATTAATTTAATGTCAATTATATTAACAAAATATATTTGTTAATAAGACAAATATAATTTGTTTTATTTATTGATATGGGTTCATTAAAATTCACATGTTTTAAAAAAGCGGATGCAAGGTATCTAATCGAGGTTCCATGTTGGAGAGTGAAGATGTATACGTATGCATATTTAATCTCCATACAGGAATGATCGTTTATCGACTCTTATTGATTTCTAGCATCCAATATGATTCTGATATTCATGATCGTAGCTATCAGACTGCCAATATGTCTAGAATATTCAGGTGACTTTTAGAATAAGCAAGATTGGCAGTGCTATACACATTGTCTAAAAATGGGAATACTATTTGATGTTCAAGAGCTTAACAGGTGTCATGAACATACGTTTAATTTGTTGTTAGACAATGACATAATCAAGCTTATACCGAATTATTTAACAAAAAAGATTTCAACGGTCAGTGGCATTAAGCCACTGTTTTTTAGTACATTATAAATTCGCATCATGCAGGAGTAAATTCATGGCTGAAGGGAGAAAAATGAGCCTCACTATCAAAGTTCTTTATGGTTTAGTATTGGGCTTAATAACAGGCATTATTATCAATACATTTTTGGCTGGCAACGCTTTTATTGACAGCTGGGTAGTCAATGGACTATTCCACATGATCGGTGCAATGTTCATTAGTGCACTCAAAATGCTGGTCGTTCCACTTGTAACATTTTCACTGATCTGCGGTGTTTGCGGAATTGGAGATATTGCTGCACTCGGGCGAATTGGGACTAAGTCCTTCGCACTTTACATATTGACCACTGCAATTGCGATCAGTACTGCGATCCTTTTAGCAACAATTGTCGGGCCCGGTAAAAGCTTTCAGATGGAAGGCATAGAAATATCAGAGGTTGCCGCCAAAGATGCACCGCCTGTGACCCAGGTGTTTATTGACATTATTCCGAGCAACCCGGTCAGTGCATTAGCGAATGGAGAGATGTTAAGCATCATTTTCTATGCCATCATGGTGGGTGTCAGTATTTTACTGGTTGGTCGCAAGGCAAAACCGATTGTTGAAGGCGCCGAAATGCTCAATGAAGTGATGATGAAAATGGTCACACTGGTCATGAGTGTTGCTCATGTTGGCGTCTTTTGTTTAATAGCAAAGACCTTTGCCCAACAGGGAATTGGTCTGTTGATGCCCATGGCTAGCTACTTTTTAACTGTTCTTGGCTCGCTGGTAGTACACCTCTTCATTACATTACTGGCTTTACTGTTTATATTCACACGTCTAAGTCCAATCACATTTATGAAGAAAATGCGCAATGCCCAGGCATTCGCGTTCTCAACGGCCAGCTCAAGCGCAACCATACCCGTGACATTGCGTTCTGTTGCTGAACGCCTGGGTGTAAATAATTCAGTAGCCTCATTTACCGTTCCTCTGGGAGCAACCATCAACATGGACGGCACCGCCATCATGCAGGGCGTTGCCACGGTTTTCATTGCCAACGTCTACGGTATTGAGCTCGGAATCGCTGGTTACCTGACCGTTATCGGTATGTCGGTTCTGGCTTCAATCGGCACCGCCGGTGTCCCGGGTGTGGGCCTGATCATGTTGGCGATGGTTCTGAACCAGGTGGGGCTGCCGCTGGAGGGTATCGGTATTATCATGGGTGTTGACCGTCTGCTGGACATGTGTCGTACAGCCGTTAATATTACGGGTGATGCCATGGTTTCAACCGTTGTCGCCAAGGGCGAAGGTAAACTTGACATCAATGTCTACAATGATCCCGAAGCCGGCATGCTCGATGAGGACGATATCCATATTGACGAAACCGTTGAAGCTGAACTGGCGAAAGCGGTTGAAGAAACGCACAAGGCTTAAGAATCTGATATCACTACAAAGGGCATCCATCAAATATGCCCTTTGTACTATTTAGATATTGTAGGAAAAACGGTTTGCTATCCATTGGGAATTGATCGCATCAAATCTCGACAATAGGGCTTATATTGCAGGGTCAAAACATTCCACGTTAGCGTCAGCAGCATTAGGCGTTGAACTAGCCCGCATTTCTTACCGGACTACGTAGCGAGACGGTTAAAGGATGCGGCCTGTATGGGTTTTACGACCAAAGGCCGGCATTATGTTATCAGCATATGTGCCGGCACAAGGGCCCGCAGGCATCGTTAACACGATGTCGAGGACCCTGACCGAGTAAAATGTAGACAGGGCGTGGCAAGGGACCGTCGCAGTAGTAGGGTGGTGAGAAATGCGGGTTAGTAATCCTGCGAGCTCGAATCCAATTTGGATTTACTTGCGACACTGACATGCAATCATTACACAAGCGAAATCAAACTTTTATTTAAATTTGCGTGAAAACTAGAAAAATAAATTCAAGGTCCGACTAATGAGATTTGGATATACTAGCCTGAATATTGACCTCGACTTATGGTTGGTATCTGAGGCAGTTAGTCGACCTGCTGAAAATGCAGCCTTTACCTTGGAGCCTGAATCATCACTTGGTAATAATAACATTGAAGTGCTGTTTACTCCGAGATATTTGCATTTGCGGACTGTGGTGATACAAACAAAAAAAGTTTTAAGATCGTGTTGGCTGACCTGATTTCAATTTTTACTAAAAACATCTTCTATGCCTGGAATTAATATGGAAAAACTCTCAATACTGGGATGGCGAGAATGGGTCTCATTGCCTGATTTAGGAATAGACACTATCAAGTGCAAAGTTGATACTGGCGCTCGAACATCTGCGTTGCACGCTTTTTTTATTGATTATAACGCCAACCAAAACCTGGTGAATTTTAAGATGCATCCAATTCAAAATCGTATTGATATTGAACAACACTGCGTTGCCCCTGTTCTTGACCAAAGGATAGTGACAGATTCAGGTGGACATAAAGAGAGCCGTTTTGTTATCCAGACAAGATTACACTTAGGCGATGACTCGTGGCCAATTGAAGTGACCTTAACTGATCGGGATAACATGCGGTTTCGCATGTTATTAGGAAGAACCGCAATTAACAAAAGATTTTTAGTCAATCCCTCAGCATCATATCTGATTGGAAAGTTTAAACGCACTAATAAATAGTCATAACTGGGCTTAGAAGAATGAATTTTGTTCTATTTCGTAGCAGAGAATACCGCTTATTTTTCAGCAGATACATTGTTGAAAGCGTAAATCCATTTGGACATGATTTATCAATTATGGTGATTCATACATCTCTATGATCATTTCACTTGATTGTGCGATTTCCACAATCTTGACTTAGCACTAAAAGACCCTTAACCAACTGGCAGGAGTAAATTATGAAAATAGTAATGATGGCACGTAATCCAAACCTCTATTCCCATAAACGTCTGGAGGAAGCCGCTGAACAACGTGGACATGAGTTTGATATCGTTAATACAACACGATGTTATATGAACATCGCCTCACGACGTCCCGATATTTATTACAACAATAAAAAGCTTGGGAATTATGATGCGGTTATTCCTCGAATTGGCGCTTCAGTCACTTTTTATGGCCTGGCAGTACTTCGTCAGTTCGAGATGCAAGGTGTCTTTCCATTGAATGAGAGTGTTGCAATCGGTCGCAGTCGAGACAAATTAAGGTCAATGCAGCTACTTGCACGCGATGGAATCGGCTTGCCTGTAACAACCTTTGCTCATGATCCAAAACAAACAGAAGAAGTCATGAAAGTTGCAGGTGGCGCACCGGTTGTCGTTAAGTTATTGGAAGGCACCCAGGGTATTGGGGTAGTTCTTGCTGATTCTGACCGCTCGGCAAAATCGATAATCGAAGCATTCCGTGGAGCAAACATCAATATTTTGGTCCAGGAGTTCATCAAGGAAGCAGGCGGCACGGATATTCGAGCGCTTGTTATTGGAGGCAGAGTTATCGCCGCAATGAAACGTACCGGTGCAGAAGACGATTTCCGATCCAACCTGCATCGGGGCGGTAGTGCGCAATTAATTAAACTCTCACCAGAGGAGCGTACAACCGCGGCCAGGTCGGCTAGGTCAATGGGATTAAATGTATGTGGTGTAGATATGCTTCGCTCGAATCATGGCCCTGTGGTTATGGAAGTGAACTCGTCACCTGGCCTTGAAGGCATAGAAAAAGCGACAGGGATAGATATCGCTGGCAAGATCATTGAGTTTTTGGAAAAAAAGGCTAAACCTGGTAAGACCCGTACCCTGGGAAGAGGGTAATCGTAAAGAGAAGTATTCAGAACAAGCCCTATGCAGACTGGTTTCGTCAGCGTCTCGATAATTCGCCGGTCGCTAACGAGGCGCTAAGTACTGTTGCTTCCACACAGCCATCGCATACTGACGGGCAGATCACTATTGCAGAACAAAATGAACAAAATAACAATGCTGTGAGTTCAGATCTTCTGAATCTAATATTGTTACAAACTCATCAACCAAAGGGCACCAATGAAGTTAAGAGCAATTATTGTACTTATCAACCTAGTTCTGGCTAATTTTACTATCGTAGTCTGGGCTCAAGCCCAATCAACCTCGACAGAAATCTTATCCGATCAAACTATGCAACCCCAAGACAGTGATTTTATCTCTCCAAAATCACAAAATGTTTCTAATAATACTGTCATGCAGGCAGTGAACTCTCAGGCGCAGGAGAGTCCGATTCTTACATTACAGAACTTGACCTCACTGAAAAACGATTTACAGAACGAAATCGCCGAGCTAAGTTTAAGGCTGCAGGAAAATCTCTCAGACATTGAAAAGCAGAATCTTATTGATCAGTCCGTCAAACTTGACGAAGATCTAAAAACAACATTAAGGAATATCCAGGAAATTGCTGCAGGCGCGGACATATACAGCTTGAGGGCCAAGGAGCAGCCTAGTTTTGATTTTCAACAAGAACTTTTTTCTTTGCTGGAGCCGGCAATAAAAGAATTAAAAGATATGACCAGCGATATACGGGAGAAATCAGAACAACGTGATCGGATCGCATACTATTCAAATAAACTACCCATCACTGAACAAGCAATCAACAATATCAATGACTTGTTAGAAAAGGCTGAAGATCCCGCCTTACGCAGTACCTTACAATCCATGCTTGAGGCGTGGGAAAATCAAAACACATTCTTGAAAAGCGAAATTCAGTCGGCAGAATTCAAGCTTAACAAACTAGAGGAAAAAGAGCTTTCGCTCGCAGAGTCATCTCAAAATTACTTCAAATCTTTTTTCCAGAAACGCGGACTTTATCTTGGCCAGGCCTTGCTCGCCGTACTCATCATCATTTTACTTTCACGATTGATTCAAATGGTAATGCAGCGATTTATTAGAGGGTATCAAACTGCCCGGCGCGCTTTTCGCATGCGCCTGCTCGATCTGTCTCAAAGAATAATAACCGGTCTACTGATCATCGTCGCTCCAATGGTGGTGTTTTATCTTGCTGAAGATTGGCTATTATTTAGCCTGGGGGTTCTACTGTTACTGGGCATGGCTTTAACGCTCCGACATGCGATACCCCGCTATTGGGAACTGGCTCAATTATTTCTCAACATTGGCACCGTACGTGAAGGTGAGCGGATTGAAATGAATGGACTGCCGTGGTTAGTGCAAAAAATCAACTTCTATACCCTGCTGAATAATCCGACAGCTGGACTCACAAGACGCGTAAAAATTGATGATCTTCTCGACATCCGCTCGAGGCCCACTAAACAGCATGAAGCGTGGTTTCCGTGCAAGCAGGGTGACTGGCTAACATTCGACAATGATAAATTGGCAAAAGTCATAGGCATCTCGGAAGAGTTGACAGAGGTGGTACTACGCGGCGGCGCCCATAAAACCTTTACAACGCCTGCTTTTCTTGACTGTGCACCGATTTGTCTGAGCCAGAATTTTCGAATCAAAGAGACGATTGGTATAAGTTACTCACATCAGGCTCAGAGCGTTACGACGATATGTGGTGACCTGCGTGAATACATTAAGAAGAGAATTGATGAAGAGGGTCATGGCGATTATTTATTGAACCTTTCAGTTGAGTTCCAGTTTGCAAACGCATCATCACTGGATCTTGCCGTTATCGCAGACTACGATGGCAAAATAGCACAACTGCACAATCGTTTGCGCCGAAGCACTCAGCGTTGGTGCGTGGAAGCCTGCACGTTGAATGACTGGGAGATTCCGTTTATGCAGGTAACGTTAAACAAACCGAATTCGTAGACCTTCGAACAGCGAGAAAGTATAGGCATTTTTTCGGTACTTGTTGGTGACATTTTTTCGATTCTCAAGTGACAATCTGTCGGTAAAAATAGTTATGAATATCAATATAGCAATACCGAGAAGATCTCAATGGCCGCTAAAGTTGTTGGATAACCACACTGACTGATCAATTAGAAGACTCCGCAAATATTGCACATAAAGAGCGAATACAAAAAGTGATTAACCCGCATTTCTCACCACCCTACTACTGCGACGGTCCCTTGCCACGCCCTGTGGGCATTTTACTCGGTCAGGGTCCTCGACATCGTGTCAACGATGCCTGCGGGCCCTTGTGCCGGCACATATGCTGATAACATAATGCCGGCCTTTGGTCGTAAAACCCATACAGGCCGCATCCTTTAACCGTCTCGCTACGAAGTCCGGTGAGAAATGCGGGTTAATATGATTGTTTTAATATAATATCCGATCTTGAGTTATTTTAAGTGATGTCTATTAAATGGTATTTGAATTTAAGATCAAGTTTTTCAACAAAACACAGACAAGCTCTACATACTCTAATCACCACCGCGAAGTCGCCGATGAT
This sequence comes from Gammaproteobacteria bacterium, assembly GCA_024638545.1. Classification (GTDB taxonomy): domain Bacteria; phylum Pseudomonadota; class Gammaproteobacteria; order Arenicellales; family JAHEKD01; genus JAHEKD01. The sequence continues at coordinate 1,198 of JAHEKD010000078.1, read as the reverse complement.
GGATAGTGTATGGACAGAATATATTAATGACCTGACCGCACTGTTTGCGACGATGTTAATCTTTGTAGCTTACTACATGAAATTGCGGAGGCTAACACGCCAAAATGCAACCTCAGTACTGAGCATTGTCGCAGCTAAAGCCAGGGCTTCGTGGGTTTCGACATTAATGACCAACGATGACACCGGAATACTTGCGGTTCAGACACTCCGCAATTCATCGATGGCAGCATCCTTCTTTGCATCGACAGCCGTCTTGCTCATCATCGGCGTACTGACGCTTAGCGCACAAAGTGTAGGCTTGAAAGAGAGTTGGCATGTGTTGAATCTGATCGGGTCAATACGCCAGGAAGTCTGGCTACTCAAGCTGCTCAGCATGCTCCTGCTGCTGTTCTTTGCGTTTTTCTGTTTCACCAACGCTATTCGTATATTAAACATCGTTGGATATATGATTAACGCACGAAATCTAGAGGGGAAAGCAGAGTTCGCTCCCCAATTAGTGTCGGATGAGCTGAATCGCGGCGGCCGCTATTTCAGTTTTGGCATGAGAGCGTACTACTTTACGATACCGTTGGTCTGTTGGCTGTTTGGGCCACTGTACATGGTTAGTGCAGCGATCATATTGGTGACAATATTATTACCAATGGTCGATCGTGTCTAGCAATGACGCGCTCTCAACAGCGTCCGAATCTGTGCACCAACAGCAGTGATATCTTTGACAATTATTATGGATAGATATTCTGTGGCGCCCTATATTGAGGGACGAGTAAACCTACTTTAACATAAGAGCTTTAGGTAAAACCAAGACACATGGAAAGGGTTCGACAATGAATACTGAATTTCAGATTGCAGGCACAAATATCAAGCCGGGCACGCAGATCACATTAGATTTGCCTATACCAAAATTATATACACATACAAGTATGGCAATGCCAGTGCATGTTATTCATGGAAAACGTGAAGGGCCACGCCTGCTGGTCTGCGCGGCTATTCACGGTGATGAGTTAAACGGGGTGGAAATAATACGGCGCTTGATGCAACAGAAGAGCTTGAAGCGTATTAGAGGCTCATTAATCACTATTCCCGTGGTCAATCTTTATGGGGTCATACATCATTCACGTTATCTGCCTGATCGAAGAGATTTGAATCGTTCATTTCCTGGATCTGAAAGGGGATCATTGGCAAGCAGACTGGCGAACTT
>JAHEKD010000077.1:5057-8610 GCA_024638545.1 Gammaproteobacteria bacterium | reverse complement strand
ATCTATGGCAGACCCTTAAGGACAGGTCAACGTTAACTTCGTATTCAAAACAGGACCTGAAAGTTGTGATCCGCAAGGAGGTCAGAAAAGTCGTTGATTCACTGCCGATTGCGCAGAAGCTATTTATCGATATTGAAACTAGACGATTGGAGCGTATAGCCTTTGACTGGCTCATGGTGGAAACAACAACTCGAATCAAGGAATTCAGAATCAATTCATTGGAGTTGCCAGCAACCTTTAACTGCTCGGGACTTGAATTCAATCTTAAAGTAGACAGAGTAGATGAACTCGAAGATGGTTCACTGCTGGTCATTGATTATAAAACCGGTAATGCCTCCAAGTCCGCGTGGCTGGATCAGCGCGTGCAGGACCCGCAGATGCCTGTTTATTATATTGCTCTTGGCGAACGTGTGGGTGCGGTATGCTTTGCCAATACAAAAGATATGACTTTTGACGGAATCAGTGAGGAAAATGTTCACATCAAGGGTATTAGCCAGGTCAAAAATAATAATCTAGGCAAACTGAAAAATTTTCAAGACTGGAAACAGTTAACAGAGCACTGGAGCCAGGCTATTGTTTTACTGGTCAATGAAATCAAAGACGGTTTGGCGGGCGTGACACCTGCCTCACTCAGTTACTGCGACTACTGTGGGCGACAGTCTCTATGTCGAATAAATCAGCATCAATCGATACTGTTCAATGAAGATGTCTAATCCCCCTGATTATGAGGCCAGGCAGCAGGCATTAGATATCAGCAGATCGTTCATTGTTAAAGCCCCGGCAGGCTCAGGAAAGACAACGCTGTTGGTAAAGCGATATTTGAAACTGCTAACTGTGGTCAATCATCCTGAAGAAATTATAGCAATAACATTTACGCGCAAAGCGGCGGGTGAATTAACTGACCGTGTCATGAGCGTATTGGTCGAGAATCAGGCGTGTGCAAGCGATGAGTATATCGATCATGAATTGAATGAAATTGCCCGTGCAGCTCGACAGCGAGACCGGGACAAAGGCTGGCATTTAACACGCAATCCGTCAAAAATCCGCATTCAGACGATTGATTCGCTGTGTAATTACATAGTGCGTCAAATGCCCTGGTCAGCCGGCTTCGGAGCTGCACCTACGAGTGTCAGTGACGATGTCACGCAACTGTATTTACAAGCTGCCAGCAGGGCACTCGTCGAAGCGCTGTCTTGTGAAAAAAACAAAGCGAGTGCGGAGAATGTCCTGGCCGCGATTGATAATGATTTTTCAAGGACCTGCGAATTGATTAAGGCTATGCTTGCACAACGTGATCAATGGCAGGGTTTGACTGCCAGTCATAACAGCGAGAGTGCAAGACAGTTGCTTGAAGCCAACTGGGTTCTTGCTGCTGAACATCTTGTTGAGCACTGTCTTGAAAATATGATGCCCGAAGATCAGCAAGAATTACTGGCGTTGGGTCAGTATGCAGCCGCGAATCTGATCGAGTCAGAACCTGATAGCCCAATTTGCTGTTTGAAAAGCCTGAATAAGTTTCCCGATGCTGACGTAAAGCAACTAGCCAGCTGGAAGGCTATGGCGACATTGCTGTTGACTACAAAATCAATGTTTCGTAAATCTGTAAATATAAAAGTTGGATTTCCGCCACCTGATAAAGGCGGCAAAAAAAATAAAAAGGAAGCATTTATTTCACTACTGGAACGGCTGAAGGAAACTGGCATCCGGGACGATTTTGCGCTAATTAAAGCCTTGCCGGAGAGTGGATATAGCGAGTCTGAGTGGAAATTGCTCGACTCACTGCTCACCTTGCTGAGAATGGCCCAAATTCATCTGCTGGATATATTTCAAGAACAAACCTGCTGTGACCATATTGAAATAGCCAGCCGTGCTGTGGTTGCGCTTGGTCAAGATCTGAACGAGGGTCCCAGTGATCTTGCATTGCGCCTGGATTATGCAATAAAACACCTGCTGGTCGACGAGTTTCAGGATACTTCGCAATCACAAATACAGCTAATCAAACGCATGACGGCGGGATGGCAGTGCGATGATGAGAGAACCCTATTTTTTGTTGGTGATCCCATGCAGTCAATTTATCGGTTCCGCCAGGCAGATGTTGGTCTGTTTCTGAATATCTTTAATAATGGTTTTGACAATATACGAATTAATGCTTTAACGTTGAAAACGAATTTCCGGTCCTGTAAACCGATTATTGACTGGGTCAACGATACCTTCGTAGAGATATTTCCGCGACACGACGATGCACAATTTGGCGCAGTTCGTTATTCGGATTCATGTGCATTCAAAGGTGATGAAGCAGAGCTTGACGGACAGATAACGCATATGGCTAGCCGCGATAGTGAGGCCGGCGAGATTTGCCGACTAATTTGTTCAATCCAGGAGCAAGCCCCGGATACAAGTATCGCAGTTCTGGTCAGGGGGCGTTCCCATCTTGCCAAGATTATCGCTGCGTTACAAAATTCCGCTATCGCATACCAGGGTGTAAAAATCGAGCAACTCAAGAACCGCAGCTGTGTGCGCGATATACTGGCGTTAACATCAGCATTGCTGCATTTTGGTGACAAGCTTTCCTGGTTAGCCATATTAAGGGCACCCTGGTGCGGACTATCACTGCCGGATTTAACGCTGATCGCCCAGCATGCAGACGCAAAAACAGTGTGGCAGGTCATGAACTCACCGCCAGATCAGCTTTCTGACTGCGCAGCTGCAAGGCTACAGCGACTTGTCAGCATGCTAGCGCCTGTCATTGATAACGTTGGCAGGCAACCGCTTAACCATGTAGTGGCCTGTGCATGGCACGCATTGTCTGGTCCTGATACGGTAGAGCCTAATGAAATAGTTAATGTGAATACCTATCTAAGCCTTTTAGGTCAACTTCAGCATGCTGGGGGCATAACTGACTTCAAGGAACTCGAAAATGCGGTAGAGGATTTATGGGCGGTATCAGGTGATATCGGCAGTTACGTTCAGCTGATGACAATACATACAGCCAAAGGACTGGAGTTCGACGCGGTCATTTTACCTGGTTTGGCACGCAGGCCGCGTGCGGATGATTCGAAATTAATAATTTGGAAAGAATTTATCGTCAGTCATCAACGTTCAGCCTTGCTGGTATCGCCCATCAGGCAAAAGGATGATCAAGTTCGCTACAAGTTCGTGCAGCTACTTGAAAAGCAATCTGAGCGCGAAGAGATTAAGCGCTTACTTTACGTGGCTGCAACCAGGGCCAAAAGACAGCTGCATCTGTTTTTAGAGCCAGAAAAAAATAATTCATCTGATACCCAGTTCACCCCGGGATTAACAATGCAGTCATATTTAGAGCCAGTATTAAGTCTTGAGAATCGCTTAGTCAAGAGTTCTGATTCGCTAACCGGGAAGAATGCAGATGTTAAAACTTCAGATCCGGAGTATTATCGATTACCATTGAGTCATAAACCAAGACGCCTTGCCAGAAGTCTTGGCCAGGATATTGATAAATCAGGTATTGATCTGATTCAATATGAGTGGGTAGGAGTCAGTGCAAGGCATGAGGGCACACTGATACATGAAATAA
>JAHEKD010000077.1:0-5047 GCA_024638545.1 Gammaproteobacteria bacterium | reverse complement strand
CAAAATGTTAACTATAAACGCTGGCACAACCAGCTGTTGGGCCTCGGTATGCATCCGAATCAAATCAGCAAGAGCATGGATAAAATAGAGTTAACGATAAATCACATCGCTAATGACCCCAAAGCAAAGTGGATATTGGATAGTGGTCATCGACAGGCAAAAAACGAGTGGTCACTATCTGCAGTTATAAACAACAGGCTTGAAAATATCGTTATTGACCGCACATTCATAGATGCGAACAACATTCGGTGGATCATAGACTACAAAACAAGCACACATGAAGGTGCTGATATAGAGAAATTTATCGACTCGGAATATGAGCGATATCGGTCACAGCTTGAAAATTACGCGTCAATACTGCGTCTGTCCGAATCAGTTCGAATTAAATTAGGACTATATTTTCCTGTGCTAAAAGCATGGCGGGAGTGGGATTTTGTCGGTTAAGTTTGACCATAAACTGGTAGTCGCTATCTCTTCCAGAGCACTTTTTGATCTGGAGGAAGGCCATCGTATTTATAAAAATCAGGGTGTTGACGCCTACTGTCAGTACCAGATAGAACATGAAAATGACGTGCTTGAACCCGGCGTCGCCTTTTCACTTGTCAAAAAATTACTGGCTCTGAAGGATTCAAAAGGACAGCCGCAGGTTGAAGTAATTTTAATATCCCGAAATAGTGCTGATACCGGGCTTAGAATTTTTAATTCGATTCAGCATCATGAACTCAATATGACTCGGGCGGCGTTCACAAGCGGCGAAAGCCCGTATCGTTATCTTAAGGCATTCACGGCGCATCTTTTCTTATCTGCTGATCCACTTGACGTTCGAAGCACTCTGGAAGCAGGATTTGCAGCTGCAACTATACTGCCTTCCAATACGGTTTTTAACGATAATGAACAGTTGAGAATTGCCTTTGATGGCGATGCGGTGGTTTTTTCGGATGAAGCGGAACTGGTTTTTCAGCAAAAAGGTCTGCAGGCTTTTACGACCTCCGAGCGTGAAGCGGCATCTAGGCCACTACCGGGTGGACCATTCAAAATAGTGCTGGCTGCGCTTCACCGAATTCAGTCAGATCATGAAGCCAGTCAATCACCCATACGAACGGCTTTGTTTACCGCAAGGGCTGCGCCAGCACACGAGCGGGTAATCAGAACGTTACGTGCCTGGGATATTCGAATAGATGAGGCAGTCTTCCTTGGTGGAATGGATAAAGGCGAATTTTTAAAAACATTCGGGGCGGATATATTTTTTGATGACCAGCGCACGCACTGTGACTCAGCACGTCAACATATACCAACGGGGCACGTTCCAAGTGGTGTGGTGAACGGCTGATGAACGGGTTCTCTATTTTTACTGGGATGCAAGCAATGTTCAGTTTTGTGTCAGTAACATAAATATATAACATAACGAAAATATTTCGTGGAGTTTTGTCGATGATGAATTCAAAATTTCTAAGGTTTACCCAACGTAAACTGGTTCTGTTTGCAAGCATTGCAGCCTTGGGTTTTACAGCACCCTCAGGTGCAGCTCTACCATTTTCAGCAAATGGTGAGGAGTTACCCTCTCTGGCACCGATGCTGGATGATGTGAGTTCGGCCGTTGTCAATATCTCAACCTCTAGCACAATTCAGGTTGAGGAAAATCCATTGTTAAAAGATCCGTTTTTCAGGCGTTTCTTCGAAGGCATGCCGCAGGGTCCGCGTGACCGAAAAAGCCAGAGTCTGGGTAGCGGGGTGATTATTGATTCAGAAAACGGCTATATTGTGACAAATCATCATGTCGTTGGTAAGGCAGATAAGATCATTGTTCATCTTGAGGACGGACGTGAATTTGAAGCCAAGGTTGTAGGTAGTGATTCAGACACTGATGTTGCTGTGATAGAGGTTGAAGCACGCAATCTGAATGCCCTGGAGCTGGGTGATTCTGATGCCCTTAGAGTTGGCGATTTCGTTGTGGCGATCGGAAATCCATTTGGTTTAGGACATACAGTCACATCAGGCATCGTCAGTGCACTCGGGCGAAGCGGATTGAATATAGAAGAATACGAGAACTTCATACAAACGGACGCTTCAATTAACCCGGGTAATTCAGGTGGGGCGCTGGTCAATTTAAGGGGTGAACTCATCGGGATTAATACGGCAATTATTGGCCGGGCTGGGAACGTTGGAATTGGGTTTGCGATACCGGTTAATATGGTTAATGGACTGGTTGCACAGCTGGTCGAGTATGGTGAAGTAAAACGTGGTCAGCTCGGTGTCTATATCCAGGATTTAACGCCTGACCTTGCCGAAGCACTTGACCTGGGTGATAAAACAGGTGCGCTGGTGACAGAGGTCATCCCGGGCACAGCGGCCGATGATGCCGGATTACAGTCTGGTGATTTAATCACCGAAGTAAATGGCAAGCAAATAAAAGGCGCAGCCAGCCTGAGAAATACGGTTGGATTGCTGCGGGTGGGCAGTGAGCTTGATATCAGCTATGTTCGTGAAGGCAAGGAGAAATCATTGTCTACGAAAATCAAATCCAGTGCGGGTACTGAAGTTGCAGCAGCTGATGACAACGCGGTTAAAGACGCTACGGAAAAACTAAAAGGCGCATCATTACAAGCGCTGGAAGGTGACGAAGGTGTCCTAGTCGTTGGCGTGGACCCGAATTCACCAGCAGGTGAATCCGGCTTACTACCCAACGACATTATCACAAAGGTAAATCAGGAGCCGGTGAAGACCCCGGATGACGTCATGCGCCTGGCTAAAAAGGACAAAAAGCGAGTGCTTCTGAATATACGCCGTGGCCAAGGGTCGATGTTTCTGGTTATCCAGTAAGTCCAAGAGTAAGGTGCATAATAAGATTGAGCCGGTATCATGCCGGCTCAATCTTTTGCATGATGGTATTGCAAAATCGGTTACAGTAACGGCTTTAGTCAACCAAAAATGAAAAACTGAAAATCAGGAGGCCCCAGATGACTAAATATCTGATAGCACCTTCAATACTATCTGCTGATTTCGCACGTCTTGGCGAAGATGTCGAAGCGGTATTAAATGCCGGTGCGGACTGGGTTCACTTTGATGTAATGGATAATCACTACGTGCCTAATTTAAGTTTCGGTCCACTAGTGTGTCAGGCGCTGCGCGATTATGGGATAGATGCACCCATTGATGTGCATCTAATGATCGAACCGGTAGATAGAATTGTGCCGGAATTTGCAGCTGCCGGTGCATCATTGATCAGTTTTCACCCGGAAGCGACCAGGCATGTTGATCGCAGCCTTCAGTTAATTAAAGAACAGGGCCTTCAATGCGGTCTGGTGTTAAACCCTGCAACGCCTTTGAATGTGCTTGACCACCTGATGGGTCAGCTTGATTTAATTTTACTGATGTCAGTAAATCCCGGTTACGGCGGACAGTCGTTTATACCATACGTGATCGACAAAATCGCATTGCTTAGAGAGATGATTGATGCCAGCGGTGCAGATATCCGACTTGAAGTTGATGGCGGCGTTAAAGTCAATAACATCGGTGAGCTTGCCCGAGCCGGTGCGGATACATTTGTTGCAGGGTCAGCGATCTTTAATGAGCCTGATTATGAAAAAGTGATTAGCCACATGCGTGATCAAATTAGTGCAAATGTATGAATAATGGAATTGATTTACACAAGCTATGGTTGAGATGAAAAAACTGAAATTGATTTTAGGTACGATGACGTTCTCGGATCAGGCGGACAGCTCTGCTAGTACGGCAATGATTAAACAGTTTATTTCTGCCGGACATACTGAACTGGACACAGCCTATGTCTACAACCAGGGCAATACAGAACTGCTCTTAGGAGAGCTCATTAATTCAGGGCTGCGAGCTAAACTTTTTATAGCTGGCAAGGTAAATCCCTGGAATGACCAGGGATTGAAACCTAAAGAGATCAAGCGCCAGCTGGATGCTTCATTAAACAGGCTGAAAACAGATTTTGTAGATTTGCTCTATCTGCATGCCCCAGATCTGAATACGCCAGTTGAGCAAACGCTTGAAGCCTGTTTTGAGCTTTACCGTCGTGGAAAGTTCAAACAGTTTGGCTTAAGTAACTATGCCGCATGGCAGGTCGCTGAAATTACTGAAATTTGTATTGCAAAAGGCTGGATGCGCCCAGTCGTTTACCAGGGAATGTACAATGCATTGACCAGAGACGTGGAAAGAGAGCTTTTTTCCTGCCTCAGAAATTACCGGATTAAATTTTATGCCTATAATCCTCTGGCAGGCGGTTTGTTGACAGCTAAGCACGCTTGCTTTGACCGGTTGCCAGAACAGGGAAGATTTGCAAGTTTTGATGGTTACCAGGACAGATACTGGAAGCAGGAATATTTCAATGTGATAGAAAACTTCAAGAAGATTTGTCATCAAGAGAATGTTTCGCCGGCCCGTGCTGCGATACGCTGGTTGATTCATCATTCGCTGCTGTCGAGTGAGTATGGTGATGGTATTATTATTGGTGCCAGCAAACCAGAGCATCTCAAGGATAATCTAGGCGCATATAATGAGGGTCGACTGCCTGACTCAATTGTCGATTCTCTGCAGCAAGGTTGGGACACAGTCAGGCCAAATTGTATTAAGTACTTCCGTCCATAAATGTTTCAGATCAGCTGCAATAGTAAAATAGACAGACTCGTGTTTAAGACTCTTGGAAGTCATCATTCAAAACAGATCTTGAACGCCGGCCACAGATACAAGTGAGTTTTCAGAGAGCTGTCAAGGGCAAGATCACCTATTTCTACCGCACAATCCCTGCCGTTGATAATTTATTCTGAATTTCATCTGGCTATTTTGCTTTTTGGTATGCCAATCAGTTTACAACCATAATTAATTAAGACTACATTGGATAAGGAGTCTGATTTGGCGATTGGCAATCGTTCTCCCATGCAACCACAAGCACAAAAGCATGCTGCAGAAAAATAAAAACTTCCAATATCATCAAGCAAAATTCAGAATAAAACTTAAATCTATTACTAAAACTGCAATTTTGGGAGTTTTGGCAGATACAAACGCACGCTAACTAAACTAAATT
>JAHEKD010000076.1 GCA_024638545.1 Gammaproteobacteria bacterium | reverse complement strand
CCATGAACGCCAGCACCAGGGCCAACCCGATCAAGACTGACTGTACACCTTGGCGAATATTTTCGCGTCCTAAACTCGGGCCTACAGTTCTTTCCTCGATAATTTCTATTGGTGCTGCAAATGCACCCGCCCTGAGCAGCAATGCAAGATCCTGTGCTTCTTCAACACCGTCAAGACCTTCGATCTGAAAACGCTTACCCAACTGATCCCTTATCACGGGTGCAGTGATGACTTCTTCAATGACCTGCTTGTTTTTAACGATGTTTCCGTCTTCATCGATGACCGGATTGCCATCATCATCAAACTCTGTTTCAGTGCGAATTTCATTGTAGACAACGGCCATGCGCTTACCGATATTTTCACCGGTTACGCGTGAATTGATTGATGCGCCGCGCGAATCCAGCGTAATACTGACAATAGGTGAACCGGTTTGTGTATCAATACTGGCACCGGCATCAATAATATTTTCACCTGAATATATTACCGGCTTTTTAAGGACTATCCTGCGCCCGTCGCGCATCTCATACAGTTCTGATCCCGCGGGCACTGAACCCTTGGACAGTGGCCCGTTATACGATTCATTGACAAGCTTGATTTGCAGCGTCGCCGTGCGTCCGAGTATGGACTTGGCTCTGGCCGTATCCTGTACACCCGGTAACTGGACGACGATGCGATCACTGCCCTGTTTCTGGACTATCGGCTCGGCAACGCCTAGTTCATCAATCCTGTTTCGAAGTGCGGTGATATTCTGGTCGAGTGCAAATTCGGACATCGACTGTATTTCTGAATCCCTGAGCCTGAATTGCGCCACCAGGGAGTTTTCATCAGCGGGTAGCTGCTCAAGTTCGGGCAAATTTTCGGCAATCGCCTGCAGCCCGGATTGCATTGCTTCCAGGGATACGAATTCAATCTTTAGGCCTTCAGTATCTGCTCCTACGAATTTATAACGCGCATTAGCTTCTCTTAATAAAGGCTTGATTTCATTACCCAGCTCTTCTGACTTTCGATCCAATATGCTTTGCGTATCGACTTCCATCAGAAAATGTACACCCCCTCTCAAGTCCAGGCCCAGGTACATGGGACTGGCCTCGATGCCCCTTAGCCAGGCAGGTGTTGAGGGCAACAAACTCAGCGCCTGGGTATATTTGTTACCCAATGAGCGTTGCAGTATATTTCGGGCTTTTAACTGGTTATCGGTATCGGAAAATCGGACCTCGATTCCCTGCTCGGTCATCGCAATCGATTTATAGCTGATTTTTTCAGCAGAAAGCTGTGTTTCTATCTGTTCAATGACTGAGGCACTTAGATCATATCCTCGGGTAGCCCGAACCTGCAGTCCCGGATCGTCACCAAATAAATTTGGCAGTGCGTAGATCAAACCGGGGATAATGACGACGACCACAAGTAAATATTTCCACAATGGCGTTTTGTTTAGCATGTAAAGAACCAGTAAATCATTTTCATTAAAGTGCGTGCGTCAGTCTGAATCGATGATAATTCTAGACACTCCCCTTTGGTAACATTTGCGCTATTGATGAGCGCTGAACCTTGACAACGGTATTCTCAGCAATCTGGACGCTCGCAACCGTATCATCGATATTCACAACTGTTCCAAAAAAACCACCGGCAGTCACCACCTCGTCACCTTCCTTCAGCGCCGCCACCATTTCTTTATGTTGCTTGGCGCGTTTTTGCTGCGGACGGATCAGTAAAAAGTAAAATAGTACGAAGATCAGTACCATCGGCAGGAGGCTTATAAAACCACCGCCGGGTCCGGCACCGCCAGACTGTGCATATGCGCTAGAAATAAATTCCATCTTTTATCTCCTAAGATTATACGTTAAGGTTAGTGAGGAAATTTCCCCGATTCTACGGCCGGGTATTATGCCATAAGCTTATGATTGTTAATACACAGACAGATCACTTATAAAATCTGACGTTGCGCCAGAAATTCACGGGAAAAATCATCGTAGTCATCTGTTTCAATTGCATGTCGAATCTCACGCATCATTTGCTGGTAGAAGTAGAGATTATGCAGTGTACACAATCGGTGCCCGCTAATTTCATTCGACTGGTTTAAATGACGCAAATAGGAGCGACTGTAATTTTGACAGGTATAGCAGCTGCAGCTTTCATCAAGCGGTCTTGTATCCAGTTTATATTTGGCGTTTCTTATTTTGATGTTGCCAAAACGCGTGAATAACCAGCCGTTGCGGGCATTACGCGTAGGCATGACACAATCAAACATATCAACGCCTTTGGAAACCGCATATATTATGTCCTCAGGCCGGCCAACGCCCATCAGGTAATGCGGAGCGTTGACCGGCATAGCGGGCATCAGTGCCTCAATAATCGCATTCATTTCTTCAATCGGTTCACCGACAGACAGGCCACCTATTGCATATCCATCGAAACCAATACTGGCCAGTTCAGCCAGTGACTGCATTCTTAAACGGCTGTACATCCCGCCCTGGATAATGCCAAAAAGCACTGAATTTCTCCTGCCTGGTGCATCAAGGCGTTCGTGAGCCTGTTTACAGCGCTGCGCCCAGCGCAGTGACAGCTGCATGGAATCGTATGCCTGTTTTTCCGTTGCAGGGTAAGCGGTACACTCGTCAAACTGCATCACAACGTCTGCGCCGAGACGGTGCTGAATATCAATTGAACTTTCCGGGGACAGAAAAACCACACTGCCGTCAATGGGCGAGCGGAATTCGACCCCTTTTTCACTGAGTTTGCGGATGCCGGTGAGGCTCCATACCTGGAAACCGCCGGAGTCGGTCAGAATCGGGCCCTGCCAGTTCATAAATCCATGTAAACCGCCATGCGCCTGAATAACCTCGACCCCCGGCCTCAGCATCAGGTGAAACGTATTGCCCAGAATGATTTCTGCGCCCATATCCACCAGTTCTTCCGGCACCATTGACTTGACTGAGCCGGCAGTGCCCACGGGCATGAATGCCGGTGTCTGGACAGTGCCGCGTCTGAAATGCAGCCGGCCACGACGCGCGTGACCAGATTGTTTAATTAACTCAAATTTCATTGGCCTTTTCTTTTTTACGGCGGATCTCACTTAGTTTTTGCCTTAGGCGTTGTGTCTGTCTGATACGGGCGAGTAGTTTAATCACGTTGCTTAATCATTACCCTGTCAGTTAACGGATCGTATTCGGTCCAACAGCAGCTGTAAATCAATAAAGCGGCTTTCAGGGCAACACTCTAATCATGTTCCCTGTTTAAAAACATGGCGTCACCATAACTGAAAAATCGATAGCCGGTTGAGATGGCGTGTTGATACGCCTGCATAATCGTCTCATAGCCGGCAAATGCACAAACCATCATTAATAGTGTCGATCTTGGTAAATGAAAATTGGTCAGCAGTGCATCAACGACATTAAACCTGAATCCCGGATATATAAAAATGTCAGTGGGCTGCTGGCAGGGCTGTTGCAGTTCATTAACATCATAGGCACTTTCCAGGGCTCTGACCGTGGTGGTGCCTACCGCAATGACTCTGCCGCCGCACCTGCGCGTTTTGGCAATTGATTGAACCACCCGGTCGGATATTTCATAATACTCCTGATGCATTTTATGTTCTGTAATATTAGTAACGCGCACGGGCTGAAAGGTGCCCGCACCAACATGAAGCGTTAATTCACAACGATTAACGCCTGCTGACTCTATTTCATTTAACAGCCGATCATCAAAATGCAGTCCGGCTGTCGGGGCGGCAACGGCGCCTGACTGACTGGCATAGACAGTTTGATATCGTCTGTCGTCCTGTTCTTCAGGAGCACGCCTGATATACGGTGGCAGCGGCGTCTGGCCGTATTTATCCAGGCAGGCCTGTACAGCCAGTCCAATAAATTCCAGTTCGAAAAATTCCCGGGTTCGTCCCCTGACAACAACCTCTACATCGTCAGCAAGCTGGATGATCTGGCCGGTTTTTATTGATTTACCGGACTTTATCTGCGCCAATACCCGGCGCGTATCCAGCACCTGCTCGAGCATTATTTCAACCTTGCCGCCGGTCGGTTTTTTACCCTGTAACCGCGCTGCAATCACCTTTGTATTATTTGTAATGAGTAAATCACCCGGGTTGAGCAGCATCGTAATCTGATTAAAGTCCAGGTCCTGCAACTCACCTGCAACATTTAACAGTCGCGACTCGCTGCGATTGGCAACAGGCGTTTGGGCAATTAAGGCTTCAGGTAGATCATAATCAAACTTGCTGATATCCATAACATTGATAACACATAAAATAAAGTGCAATTTTACGAAAAACTGATTGCAATAGTTGATTAAATTTTATAGTTTAGAGATCCCGTTGATCCATCAGCGGGATTCACCTTTGCCGAGGTGGCGGAACTGGTAGACGCAGTGGACTCAAAATCCACCGGTAGCAATACCTTGGGGGTTCGAGTCCCCCCCTCGGTACCAACTGCGTTAAGCGAAGGCACAAGTGATGCAGCAGGCAACTTCGTTTAATAGGTATCTGGGAATTTAATGACAGGAAACAACAAGCTTTAAACAATGTACAAAATGCCTGACTATCAGGTATTGAGCATTCTCATTTTTATGTGGTCGGGATAAACGACTGAAGCAGATTAAGGGTAGCTGAAATTAAATTATACAGTTACCCGGATTTTGAATTCAATGTATTGTACACATACTGTGCAATCATCAAATCAATATGCCCGCCGCCACCATTTTTATAGACAGTGATTTCATCGGCTGCCCGTTTATATCCAGTCCAGTGCACCATATCAGCCAGGTCAGCCTGAATATCATTGCGATCTATAATTCCGGTGTTAATGGGTATAACCAGGTCGCCACAATGTTCGGCTGCTGTGGCAAAGCAGTTAACAAACAGTGATGCGGATGAAATCAATGCATCATCGACTTCTCGCATATTAGCTGCAAAGGCGCCTACAAGATCAATATGTGTACCGGCTCGAATCCATTCGCCATGTAATACCGGGTCAAATGAATTGGTTGCGCACGAGATTATATCGGCGTTGTTGGCTGCAAGTGCAAGGTCACTAACTGTTTTGAAATTTACATCCGCAATAGTTTCAGAAAGAAATCCGGCCAATTTCTCTGCTTTGCTTTGAGTGCGATTCCAGATCAGTACTTCATTAATTTTTGGTCTTGCGCAAAGGTGGGCTTTTACCAGGTGACTTGAAAGATGTCCCGCTCCAATCATCAGCATTGTCTGAGCCTCAGGATTCGATAACAGTGAGCTGCCCAATGCAGAGTCAGCCGGCGTTTTCCATGAAGTTACGGTTACACCATCAAGGATGCAATTTATATTCCAGTTGGCATCATCAATCAGTATAAACACGGCATCCTCCGTGGCTTGTGGAGGTGTTCTTTTGGTTTTGCCAGGCATCATGGCAGCTACTTTGACCCCGCTGGCAAAATCCGGAATATTGGCTGTTCGTGTGAGTACAAAGCGGTCGGGTTTTTGTAATAATGAGTTCTCCAAATGACAACAAGGCAATGTTTTGTGCCCATCACGGACGACCTTGATAGCTGTTGGCCAATCAAGGAGTTTGTTTATCTCGTCTTTTGAAATAAATTTCATAATTCAGTTATAAATTCCTAAATTGAAATTTTATGGTATGGACTGGAGCTGGTCGCATCGTAATTAACAGTTATTTAGTGTTGGCGTAGCAGGAAATGGTTTCATTGCGCAAAAATACCATGATAATTGTTATTCAGGTAATTTTTATGCCAGTAAAGATTAACCATCAAATTTCATCAGGTTTCTGATTATTCTCGCATATGGAAATATCCTGCGCCAGACGATGTGCAATAAAATTTACAAATCGCCTATGTACTACATCTGTGTGTTTACCTGCGAGTATTTCTGCAAGATCAGCATCTTTAATATACAATTTGTCGACAATACAGTGGCATAATCTAATTCATGCGAATCTTGTGACTGATTGTTCACATGTCGTGTATGCTAACTGAATAAAAGCAATTCCAACATAACTGTAGAGGATGATAAAACGTGAGATGTTATGGAATATAGAATGTTGGGTAACACCGGCGTCAATGTATCCTGCCTGAGTTTAGGAACAGATAATTTCGCTGACCCAACACCGGAAAAGGAGGCAAAACGTATCCTGGATATTGCCCTGGATGCAGGAATTAATTTTATCGACACTGGCGATGTCTACGCTGATGGTGAGGGCGAACGAATCATTGGCAGAGCACTTAAGGAGAATGGCAAACGTCATCAAACACTTATAGCAACCAAAGTAGACCATGGACGCCGTCGACCCGGATATTCCGTTGATGATCCTGCGCTGTTTACACCTAATGATCATGGACACTCCCGTTTAAATATTATTCGTGCATGTGAAAATTCACTGCGCCGATTACAAACTGACTATATCGATCTTTATCAGATCCATCGACCATCACCCGACATTCCCTGGACTGAACAATTAGGTGCGCTTGATGATCTGATACACCAGGGCAAGGTGCGTTATATCGGCTGTTCGACTCATGCACCGTGGACTGTGATGGAAGCGATCATGGTCAGCGAATTGAAAAACTATGCACGATTCGCCTGCGAACAACCACCCTATAATTTGCTTGACCGCCGAATTGAAAATGAGCTTGTTCCTCTTTGTCAAAAACATGGCCTTGGTTTGGTTGCCTGGGCACCAATGGCAATGGGTGTTCTGGCGGGGCGTTATACATCAGCAGATAATTATCCTGAAAAATCACGAGCGGCATTGCGAGGCAGTTTTTATGCGGACCGGGTTACTGAACGTGGTATATCAGTGGGCCGGGAGTTTGCAAAGTTAGCTCAAAGAATTGATTTGACGCCAGCACAACTATCCATTTTGTGGGTAAAGGATCAAAAAGGAATTACCGCACCGTTGATTGGGCCACGAACTGTGGAACAACTGGAAAGCCTGCTACCAGTAAAAGATATGCATTTGGACAAGGAAACGCGGGCGGTATGCGATAAATTGGTCCCGCCGGGAAGTGTTGTTGCCGATTTTCACAATACGGCGGATTGGATGAAGATGAAAGTAAACTGGGAGCCAGGTATATGAAGATTTCCCGAATGATCCATGCTATTGACCTGCATGCCTGTGGAGAGCCAGGCCGAGTAATTGTAGGTGGTGTTCTCGATGTTCCGGGTGAAACGATGTTTGAAAAAATGTGTTACCTGGAGACACAGGCAGATGGTCTTAGAAAGCGAATGTTACGGGAGCCCAGGGGCTATCCTGCAGCCAATTGCAATTTGATCCTGCCTTCGTCAAACCCCGAAGCAGATGCTGGTTTTATTATTATGGAACAGGTTGAATATCCAGCGATGTCGGGCTCTAACATCATATGTGTGACAACAGCATTGATAGAAACAGGAATGCTGCCTGCAACCGAGCCTTTGACGCATTTAACTTTGGAAGCCCCTGCCGGATTGATCAAAGTGGAAGCAGAAGTATTAGACGGAAAAGTTAAAAACGTCACCTTTGAAAACCAACCCGCGTTTGCCGTGCACTTAAACGAAACCATTGAAGTGCCTGAGTTCGGCGACGTGACAGTGGACGTGGCGTGGGGTGGAATGTTTTATGTAATCGCTGATGCTGAGAAACTTGGTATTGAATTAATTCCCGACAGAGCGGGTGAAATTACCAGGGCAGGAGAAATGATCAAAGCGGCTGCCCGCGAACAGTTGCCCAGTGTACATCCTGAAAATCCGGATATATACGGTGTGACAATTTGTGTCATGACCGGCACACCAAGCTCAGAAAGCATAAGTGCAAAAAATGCAGTTGTAGTGTCTACCGGTCAGCTCGATTGGGATAGGCCGGCGACCTGGACCGGTGTACTTGACCGCTCACCTTGCGGTACTGGAACCTGTGCACGTATGGCTGCGCTATATGCCAGGGGAGAACTTGGTCTTAATGAAGCGTTCCATCACGAAGGTATTCTAGGGACGATTTTCACTGGAAAACTGGTACGTGAGACAAGCGTGGGCGATCAGACGGCAGTTATTCCAACTATTCGTGGCCAGGCCTGGGTGACAGGTATTGCACAATACATAGTTGATCCTGACGACCCGTTTCCAGATGGCTTTACAGTTGGTGACATCTGGGGCGGTGCTATGGATACACCACTAAAGCATGAGTAGTTTGAATTAAAACTTAATCCATCAAACTTTACAGAGGATAAATCATGAAACTGAAATTAAAACTATTATCACTAACTTTAATATCTATGGCTGTATCAGCACCGATGCAAGCTGCGGATTATTCATTAAAACTCGCTCATAATGGGCCTGAACAACACCCGTTTCAGGATGGTGCTGTGAAATTTAAAGAAGTACTGGAACAAAGTTCTAATGGTGCAGTTGAAGTGCAAATTTTTCCTGGTGAACAACTTGGTTCTGAAGAGGAGACCAGTCAGATGCTCAAGCAGGGCTCCATTGCCTGTGCAGTGGAAAGTGCAGGTGGCGGTCTGGCACCGTTTGTACCGGAAGCGGATTTATTAAATTTGCCGTTTATATTTAATGATCTTGATCATTTTTACCGGGTGGTGGATGGGCCGATTGGAGAGCAGCTTGCAGAAAAAGTTGAAAATAATCTTGATGTGGATTT
>JAHEKD010000075.1 GCA_024638545.1 Gammaproteobacteria bacterium | reverse complement strand
GATGCCTGATAATGCACCCAGCATTATAGAATATCCAGCAATCCTTCCTTTTGTCACAAAAACACAAGCCGCAACGATAGTCGCAATCAGAATCTGCACCAATATGACACGAACCGCAATATGCAGTTGATCAGGATTTTGTGTCATCGTACTGATTCCGATTAATATAGTAGTCTTTAATCACCAAATGGCATGTACAGATGCAATTTAGCGATCCCGAAGTATATTAGCGACTCTGCCGAGGGTCAAGCAATTGGATATATAGTGAACATAATTAATAATTAATGTTCGTTTCTGACCAATCCATTTATTCAACAGGACGGGTATCTGGCTTAAAAATGCCGAAAACACCGTCAAACAAGAGCCGCATGGCGCTATTCATCGCTATTTTTGTTTATAAAAATGAAGGTTAAACTGATTCATCAGAATAATGACTTTCAGGCAAACGTTAAACCATGACGTTGTCAACATCTGACCTGCTCCCAATAAATCAGCACGGAATTCCTCGGCGACGGAATCTGTTTGCGGCAGTTTCCTCGCCGGATAAGTTCTCGATTCTTGCCTGACTTTTGTAATGAGTGAAAAAATGTTAACCCACATTTCTCACCGGACTTCGTAGCAAGACGGTTAAAGGATGCGTCCTGTATGGGTTTTATGACCAAAGGCCGGCATTATGTTATCAGCATATGTGCCGGCACAAGGGCCCGCAGGCATCGTTGACACGATGTCGAGGACCCTGACCGAGTAAAATGCCCACAGGGCGTGGCAAGGCACCGTCGCAGTAGTAGGGTGGTGAGAAATGCGGGTTAAGTACGTAATTTTTATACCGGATTACCCAATAATAATTAAAAAATATTAGATCGCGTGCTTGAATTTATTGCATATGACCATAACTATCAGGATATGGAATGGGTCGAAATTGAACATTCCGAAACTTAATTTAAACTTACTTTATGCTCTTTTGGAGGTTTTGTAATCATGAACACACTGGACTTATCACCATTCTATCGCAGCAGCATCGGTTTTGATCAGCTTGCTTCAATGCTGGACTCGACGCTTCGCAGCGATAACTCGGGAAACGGCTACCCCCCTTACAACATTGAAGTGATCGATGATAACAAATATGAAATCACCCTGGCAGTATCCGGCTTTTCTGAAAAAGACCTGGACATTCAGGTTGAAAACAAGGCGCTGACCGTACGCGGCAGTAAAACCGAAGATAAGATTGAGCGAAATTACCTGCACAAAGGGATTGCAGCACGCGCCTTTGAACGCAAATTCAATCTTGCTGACTATGTTGAGATAACCAGCGCTAATCTCAAGGACGGCCTGCTGACAATCAGCCTGGTGAAGGAAATACCTGAAGTGATGAAACCAAAACGTATCGATATTAATGCTTCAGGTAACATTCTCGACAATCAAAGCGACAATAAGGAAGCGGCGTAACATCTTGTCGATCTGAAAACACGAGCACGGCGGTGGTTTTACCCACCGCCGTTTTTGCTTAACCTGAAATATTATTCTTCAAGACACTCCTATTTAATCCGCTTCAAAATACCGTCCAATTCGTCAAGGCTGTGATATTCGATTACCAGCTTACCTTTCTTACGGCCCTGCATAATACTGACCCTTGCCGCAAGCTTGTCAGAAAGTTCGCTCTCCAGGCGTAACAAATCTGAATCCTTGGCCAAATGTGCGATCCTGCTTCTGGGTGTGCCGTTCTGAAGTTGTCTTACCTTTTTTTCAGTCTCTCGAACACTCAAAGTTCGATTAACGACCAATTTAGCAATGCTTATCTGCTGGCTGTCCGTCAGCGACAACAGTGCTCTTGCATGGCCCATGTCAAGTTCTCCGTTTTCCACATAATCACGAACCTTGGGGTTCAGGCTGAGCAGCCTGAGCAGGTTCGTGACGGCAGTTCGCGAACGACCAATACTCAATGCGACCTGTTGATGGGTTAATCCGAACTCATCCATCAGGCGTTTCAGGCCGAGTGCTTCTTCGATAGGATTTAAATCTTCTCGCTGTATGTTTTCGATCAGCGCCACGGCTAAAGCGGCCTCATCGGAAACGTCCTTAACCACGGCAGGAATGCGATCAAGCCCCGCTCGCTGAGCGGCCCGCCAGCGTCGATGACCCGCCAGAATTTCATAACGACCGCCATCAGTCGCCCTGACTAAAATAGGCTGTATTAAGCCCTGAGCCTTGATAGAACGCGCCAGATTGTCGAGAGCGTCATCATCCATATGAGTTCGGGGTTGAAAATCTCCGGTATCCAAAAGATCGACAGGTACTTCCCTGTAGGGCGATTTATCTACGGGACGTCCGGCCTCAGCGCTGTTATCACTCGATACGGGTTGGATGTCAGCACTATCCTTGACTTCGGCAGGGCTGTGTTTTTTTACGTCACCCAACAAGGCGTCAAGTCCGCGGCCTAAACGGTTCTTTTTTGCATTCATGATGATGAAGTCGTCGGTTGGTTATCGTCTTGCTGCTGTGATTCTTCCTGATTGGAATCCACACCGGGTTGTTGTTTTTCTTCTTTCGAGGGATTCGCCAGCTCACGCCGGGAGTGGTTTGCGTTGCTCTCAGTTTGTGCGTCTGGTGGCCGGTTGGATGGTGTTTGATTGACTGATCCAGCCTGGGCGTTCTCAGAACTAACCACAGGTTTGTCATCAGCATGTCGATTCATCAGCTGCGTTTCCAGTGTCTGAATTTCTTCAGGCTGCCGGATTTCATTTGCTTGGGTGGCATCAGGTCCCAATCGGTGAGTGGTGTAATTTTCGTCATCATCGTCCATGTTATCGTCATCATCGACCAGATGTTGTTTCATTAAAAACTCACCGGCAAGGTTCAGATAAGCTGTAGCTCCCTTTGAGGTTTTGTCATAGTCGATGACTGAAACTCCGTATCCTGGCGCTTCAGCAACCCTGACATTACGGGGTATAACTGTGTTGTAGACTTTGCCCAGGAAGTGCGTGACCAGCTGTTCTGATACTTCAAGCGTCAGGCTGTTACGCCCGTCGTACATGGTTCTGAGCAAGCCTTCGATTTTCAGTCCTGGATTAAGTGAATATTTAATTTTATCAATCGTGCTGATAAGTGCGCTGACACCTTCAAGCGCATAATATTCACACTGGATAGGAATTAATATTGATTTTGCGGCAGTCATGGCGTTGATCGTTAAAATATTCAAAGATGGCGGACAATCGATAAATATATAGTCATAATCGTCGTCACAGGCCAGCAGGGCGCGTTTTAACCTGACCTCTCGATCTGGCAATTCGAGTAATTCAATTTGCGCACCTGCCAGATCATCATTGGCAGCAAGTAGATCAATCCCGGTTTGGGTTTTTATTATTGCATCATTAATGTCGGCATCACCGAGCAAGACATCGTAGGTACCAGCGCTGAATTCGCTTTTCATCACACCGCAGCCTACTGTTGCGTTGCCTTGAGGATCCAGATCAATCAACATGACACTTCGGCTTATATTAACCAGTGCTGCACACAGGTTAATGCAAGTGGTGGTTTTGCCCACCCCGCCCTTTTGATTTGTGACTGCTATTATTTTCGCCATCGGCTCTAGATTTGTAATCGGTCTTTGTAAATAGTTACAACATTTCGATGGGCGTCAAGCCCAAAAACTTCGACTGATTTTACCTCATAGTGAAGTCCAATGTGACCTAACTGATTCATTTCCTGGGCTGACAAGCGGCCTTTCATGGCTATAATCCGGCCATGTGGTTCCAAATGCGGCTGTGCGAGATGAAAAATCTTATCAATCCGGGCAAATGCACGAGTGACGACCGTGCTGTATTTCAGCGAGGTCCGGTGATCTTCAACACGGCAGTGCACCGCATTGATATTGTTTAATGAGAGTGCCGTTTTTACGGCATTCACAAACATGATCTTCTTTTTTCGTGCATCCAGCAACGTGAACTGTTTTTCGGGTTGTGCAATTGCGAGCACAACGCCTGGAAGACCGGCCCCTGTTCCCATATCCAGAATAGTCTCGCCATGCAGGTCCTCTAATACTGACAAACTGTCGAGTAGGTGATGGGTGATGTAGTTTTCCTCATCGACTGAGGTCAGATTAATCCGCTTATTCCATCGATATAACTGCATAAAGTACGCTTCGAAGCATTTTTTCTGAACCTGATCAAACCTGTAACCGGCCTCATCCAGTGATTCAGACAACGCCATGATAATCGTCGGTTAAACTATTTTTTGGTAAACGCAGAACCAGCCTTCGCGCTCGCCATCTTTGAAAAAGACATTTTTTTTTAAATACAGCTTTTTCAGACGTCCGCTGGATTCTAACGTCCCGAACGTCTGCTCAAAGCCTGCGCTTTTCCATAAGTCCCGGTGCACTGTGCAGGCCAGAAAACCGTTCGGTTTGGTAATTCTAATCAGTTCTGTAATCGGTTGTGGCCCGACATGGCCGTGGGTAAATGTTCCGGTGCAGATCAGTGCACCATATTGATTATCCGGAATGTCAATTGGTTTGTTCAGATCAGCCATCAGTAATTTGTTGTAAATTTCTTTTGATCTTGCAACCGCAATCATCTGCTGTGAATAATCAATACCGTCAATTAAAGTGCATCCCAGTACTGTCAAACAGTGCGCGGTCAGACCTGTTCCGCAACCAACATCCAGCAGCGGAACAAATTTATTGTCCAGGTATGAGACCAGTACTCTACTCAGGATTTGAGGTGACCTGTAACCCAGATTATCCTGCATCTGGTCATCGTACTCATCTGCCCACTTTTTGTAGAACTCAAGCTTGCTTTGATCATCTTTCATCGCATAAGCCTGTTTCAGAAAATCGTCTGAAGACGGTGATTTTTTACTCATAAGTCCAATCACTGATTCATGGGTTAGCTAACCTTTAGCCGGTTTTGCCTGTGTCGATAAGGAAATATACACGTCTCGCAAACTCACAGGCTGGTAATAGTCCAGCAGCCCCAGTGGGCCGTAAAACGGGCATGGACTGTAATCGGGTGAAAGATGGTTTCGCCGACGAGTTATAGCGCAGATACGATCTTTTATTCACTGAGGTTGATATCAATGCCAGCCGCCAGCAGTTCCTCTCTTCGAGCCTGTGAATAGCTCTCATAATCCTGCTGCTTGTGAAATCCACCGCCAACATAGCGCAGATTCTCCTTAAAATGATAGCTGTACAACAGGCTTTCAATTCGGCTGATTTCCAAGCCCTGATCGAACAGTACCACACCAGGACGATAATTCAGATTCAGTGACCTGACCCAGTCTCTTACACGCGTTAAGTTGCCGTGGGTATCGATGATCTCATCTTCAGATGCGGCATCCAGACGCACCGTTGTAAATCGTTTCAGCTCAGTTAAAACATCGTCCCTGGTCAGAAGTTTGTCGTGAAATTCGTCACAATCATAACAAGCAGAGTCCTCAAAAATAACGGCGAGCGGGCCTTTAACCGAGGACAGGTCGTTCACATTACTGAACAGTTCATGCGCACGCAATCTGTAAACCACCGCCTTCAGGTTCACCTCGAGATAATCTGCCAGTGAAAGCTTTGTATAAGCACTGGAACTGACATAATCGAGAACATGTCTGAATCGTTCCGGTGAGCGATAGCCGTTCACGCGCGCCACCAGATTATTGCTTTTATCAACAAATATAATACTCGGCGTCGCGCGGATATTGAGTTCTTCTGAGAGCTGTTTTTCCGTCATTGACAGTTCATCGTTAAACGCGATGTCGCGGTCGCCTTTGATATTAATCGCAATCACATCGAAGCTCTCCTGAATCAGGCCTTTCATGGATTCTTCTTCAAAACACTCTGTCAGCATTCGATCACAATAGGGACAATCGTTAAGTTGAAAAAAAAGCATAACGTGTTTATTGTGCTGCGCCGCTTCATCGACATCATCGCTGATTTCAAGAAAACTGTCTTTAAACCACTCCGGCGCGTGATGCGTAACCCCTCCTGTAATAGTGCCGCGTTCCGCAGCCGATATGTTCAATATCAGTACCGGTGTAATTATCAGCAAGCAGAAAAGGGGGCGAAAAAGTTTTTGTCTGTGCATTGTTCTAACTCCGGCGGCGACGGTTGCTGTTAAATTAGTGCCTGCTAAAGTATAAATCTGTCGAAGTTTGAATACCAGCCTGACCCGGATAAAGAATTTTGTCTCCGATCAGAATAACAACCATCCAGCGGTGCTGGATTTGCCAAGTGAACTCAAAGACGCAGCGGTTAAACTGTCACTGAATGTAAACTGGCGAATCAGGCCGGTGTTGACCAATAAAAAAAGAGGCGCTGTCGGTATTTTCGAACCATACATTGTTCAACATATCAGGCTATTGATGACCTACGATTATTATCTCATCAGTGTCATACATTAAATCCTGCGTAACTTGATAAAATCGCTGCAACAACGCATCATCTACACTTGCTTTACGAGCCAAAAACCACAGGTAAGACTTATTTGGTCCCGTGATAAATGCATACTGGTAGCCTTGCCTGTCAAGTTCAAAAATAACGTATGAGCCATAAAACGGACCAAAAAACGATACTTTTAAGTAGCCTGTGTTTTCATCCCGCACAAAATAGGCTTTGCCGCGTGCCTGTTTCCATTCATTCTTTTTCACGTCATAGCCCCTGTTAATAACATCCACACCGCCGTCTTCACGCATCGAATATTCTGCTGTGACCCGGGTCAGGCCACGTTCAAAGGAGTGATCAAGCCGCGCAATCTCGTACCACTTACCGAGGTAGTTCTTTAGCTCAAACTGATCTACCGGCGTAATGTTTTCCGGGTATCCCAGACAACCTGTGAGCATGGCGAATACCATGATGATGTTTAAAACTTTAATGCCTGTCTTCACGTTTATTTGACTATTTTGCCTGTATATTTGTTGATATAAACTTAGCACATTAAAATATCATATGAGCAGCCTTTGGATAGTTTGCGCAAATCTGGTAACGGCGATATGGGTTGGAACAATCGTGTATCAGTCAACGGTTGTGGCAGCAACTGTTCTCAAAGTACTCGATGGTCAACAGGCGCGCCGCTTTCTGCGAATAATCTTTCCCCGGTTTTACTCTCTTGGCCTGATCTGCGCGTTGACCTTGCTAGTCTGCATGACCGCGCTTGGATTTGATGCGAACTGGGCTAGGGTAAACTTTTGGCTGCTCTCAGCCGTATTGGTGATGACTACTTCGCAGCTTATTTCAATCTGGCTTGTTCCCCGAATCAATGCGGCTGCAGATGTTAACAAACCAGAATTCAAGCGGCTGCATGTGGCTAGTGTTATGCTGACAGTGGTCATTCTTGTGCTGGGCACAGGTATACTCATCTTAATTGCCGGCGGCCTTAATACTGATATAAATAATTACACCCTGTTATGATTAAAACCAAGTCTTTCCACATTACCCTCATCCTGAGCATGCTCTGGCTCAGTGCTTCAACGCTTGCCTGCGATAATGAACTTCTTGATCACCGCTTCAAAAAGCTGGCTGAAGATGATGAGATTAATCTTTGCGATGCTTATCTAGGGCGTGTCGTCCTGGTCGTCAATACAGCATCCAAATGCGGCAACACACCACAGTATGAAGGCCTTGAGAGACTATATGATGAATACGGGCATCAGGGACTGGTCGTGCTCGGTTTTCCCTCGAATGATTTTTTTGGCCAGGAACCCGGAACTGAGTCAGAAATTCAGGCATTTTGCCGATTAACATACGGCATCAAATTTCCGATGTTTGAAAAGATCACTGTCAAGAAAAACAACGCGCATCCTTTCTATCACGCACTCGCCCGGGCTGCAGGCACCTATCCAACCTGGAATTTTCATAAATACCTGATTGGCCGTGATGGCAATCTTATTGACACCTACAGCCCGGGCACGCAGCCTTATGACAATGGCCTCGTCGAACAAATTATTGCCGAACTGGCCAGATAGAGAGAAATCATGAGTAATACCCTGGAACTAACTGCGAAGAGTAAGGTTAGGCGTACTGTATGGTTATTAAACACTTGGTACTGGTATTCAATTAGTTTAGAGTTATTGGAATCCGTAGAATATTGAATGAAGCAATGCCATCTTACATTGATCTGCCAGCAGACCTACCAGTGCCAGAAGATGACGGGGCATGCCGTCATCTTGCCGGGTCAGCATTACCGCCGTTAACACTTAAATCGACGGCGAACACGCCCGTTAAATTATCGAATCTGTTCGGCACCACAGTTTTATACATCTACCCCATGACCGGTCGACCCGATGTGCCACTTCCCAGTGGCTGGGATAGTATTCCGGCTGCGCGTGGCTGCACACCCCAGTCGTGTTCATTTCGAGATCACCATCTTGAATTCTTGAAATTAAAAACCCGGGTCTTTGGAATCAGTACGCAATCCGGCGATTATCAACGAGAGGTAAAACAACGTTTACACCTGCCCTTTGAACTGCTTAGCGATCAAGACTTAAGCTTAAAGTCACTGCTCGGCTTGCCTACCTTTAAGGTTGAGAGTGCAGAACTGTACAAGCGCGTGACCCTGGTTTGTAAGAACGCGATCATAAAGAAAGTCTTTTATCCGGTCTTCCCGCCTGACCGAAATGCCGACGATGTGATCAAATGGCTCAAGGAGAACAGGTCAATAATGAACTCTAAAGGCTGC
>JAHEKD010000074.1 GCA_024638545.1 Gammaproteobacteria bacterium | reverse complement strand
CGGATGCTGAGCATCATTTTGGTGACCAAAATACCCATTCTCCAGCAACGCCAGGCCCAGGGCAAAGCGAAACGGTGCATTGCTATGCGCGTAAGATAGACCATAGTCATACAGCTTGGTCGGCACCTTGTTTAAAACATGGGTATGCGGGGCGCCCACATTACGGTGGCGCATCTGCAAACTGTACATCGACATCATCGTTCCCATTTTGCTGTAATCCGGGGGCAGGTGGCGGAATTTGTCGTAAACTGGAAAGCCTTCCATCTGCACACCGTTAATACTGTCAAAGCCGCGTACATTTCGAAAGCCGCCAACGATGTAAAAGTTGGGAAAGCGCGCCCTCAAATTGGCGTGAAAGGTATCATAACCATCACCCCACCAGTTTGTGCCGCCCGGGCTGATGCCGTTGTCCTGTATAAGGTCGTTGTTGACATCGGCCTTTTTAGTCTTGTATTCAAAATGAAACTGGGCATCAAACACAAACCCCGTTACCGTGACATTTTGGGTAATACCCCTGCGGTCCTTTTTATAGTTCTGCGACATCCATATCGGCAAATAGTCAATGTAGCGCCGGTTCGCCCCGTCACGCGGGCCGTTTGTGCCTAAATTGTATATCCAGTTGCGCGGATCTTGCGACTTGCTGTTACCCAGGGAATGTTGGGCCACAATCGAGCCGCTGGCATGGGCGCTGGCCGTCGATTTATAGCCGCGCTTCACTGTCAGCGTTTTTGCCGAGGTGCTTTTGCCGGTGATGCGCATGTGTTCAGCATTGTTGAACGAACCGGCGGGCGCGTTGTAGATCACCACATATTGACCAACCTGGAAGCGTGAGGCATCCTGCACCGGTATGGTGGTGGCGCTCGAGGTGACCGCAGCGCGCGTGGGGGTGCCGGGTTGATAGAGCCAGTGACCGGCATAAACACCGCAGTTGCCGGCGCCGGTGGTGGCTGTCGTGGATCCAAACGGATTCCCGTGTGACTGTGAGCAGTTGATACCGTCATCTTCGCCAGCGTAGCTTAAGTATTCATGCGGATTGACCATTCTGAAATACATGAAGTTGGGGTGCAGCGCCTGCAGTGAAGCAATACGCGGAAGCAACCCCGCCTGCGTGGCGATGACATCGTACTTGGAATAGCGCTCTATGTTGCCGCTCAATGACGACACTGACGAAATCATCAGCCGGGGCCATTCATGAATGGCAATTGAGGGCGCAGCTGGGTTGGCAGCGGGAGGCGCAGTGTTGTCAGCATCCTCCAAATACGGCTGCGCTGAATAGGCGGATGTCGAGATAACAATAAAAAATGCAGTAATTAAAGTTACCGGATTCAGTAAAAAATTGAAATACTTGGTCATAGAAACTATCCTTATAAAATAAAGTTTATTCTCCTTGATAAACAAGGACTATTTAGCTTCTCACCTTCCAGAATAACAGACTTCTGATCTGACCCCATCTGCTGACTTACTTACTCTATAATTCTAATTCTTGCGAATAACCCTATAGTATTGTATGTAGTAACGTCTACATGTGACTATTCATACCGCGCCAAGCGATCTTAAATGTAACGGCAATATGTTAAGCGAAAATGAACAAATTAACCATCATAGGAAGACCATGGAAAAATATTAGCTAACCTGATGTAAACTAGTAGCTTAAATCAACATAAGCTCATGAAAATAAAGATGAATAATTTCATGATACAAAAGATTAATGTATTTTAATGTCAAATTAGTTGACAATTGTTAACAGAATATCCGGGTTTTGCCAGATGTTTTTTAGCTCAAGGTGGTTATTTTAAAGTACTCAACAAAGCTGTTGTAAAACGAAAATTTCTAAATGGCGCTTAACTAATTATCATCAGAAATTAACAATTGGATGTGTGTAACAGATATCAATTTATATTAGAATTCAGCCTTGGAACTGTTCGTATGTTTTTTTGTATATCGCCTTAATCATAAGGTTACAATCATAGACGCCTGGGGTATGAGTAGAAAGTCCAAATCAATTGTCTTATAGATAGTATGCAGATTTTTCTGTGTATGTAAAATGCCGTCAAATTCGGTCATAGCTTTAAAAATCATGGAAAATTTCAATAAATCATCAAAAAAAGTAGTTTTTGTTACCGGGGCATCGCGTTCCGGCACCACAATGCTTAGTCGTGTACTGGATCAACACAGCGAAGTGTTAGGTTTGCACGAGCTGCATATCTTTGGTGATGTAATCAGTCCTCAAGACTTATTGAAAACACCCTCTGTGAAGGAGCAAATAGATACCGTTGCCACGATACTAAACAGACAGGATAAAAATATTTGGCAAGCCGGGTCGAATGCTGATCAAATAGATAACGCAAAGGCGATAGTTGATAAGCTTGATTCAAATAAGCGCAGCTATGCACAGCTGTACCTGGCTGCCTGTAATAAGTTTACGGATGATGCAGGCAAGCGAATTGCATGTGAGCAAACGCCCAGAAATATTTTTTATGCAAGAGAACTGCTTGATGCGATGCCTGAAGCTTATATTGTTCATATGTTAAGAGATCCAAGGGCCGTACTGGCTTCTCAAAAATCAAGATGGTCGCGAAACTTCCTTGGCACCAGCAAAATGCCATTTAAGGAAGTCGTTAGATCCTGGTGTAATTATCATCCTATCACCCTTTCCAAGCTCTGGTGCAAAGCAAATCAGATAGCTATTGGCATGTCAGATCATCCGCGATTCCATATTCTAAGATTTGAATCAATATTGGAAGATCCACAGGAAAAAGTAACTGAAATATGTGAGTTTTTGGGTGTTGAATTTGAACCCAAAATGTTAGAAATCTCCGTTATTGGTTCTTCACATTTATCGATTAAAGAGGAGAAGAAAGGCATTGCAAAAGAAGCTGCAAATAACTGGATCACTATTCTGACACCGGGGGAGCGTCAAATTTGTGAAAAAATTAACGCGCAGCCTATGAGATATTTTGATTACTCAAGCAATCAAAATCAAAAAAAGTCGATCCTCAGCGTCATGATGTCTTTGGTACGTTATCCTGTTCACGTACTGGGAGTGGCACTGACCAACCCCCGTCGAGCCATGATTCAGTTGAAGGCGTTACTGATTCAAAAAGTCCCTTCGAAATCCTAGCATCAGGACGATCTAGGCCGGGACAGATACTATTCATGAAGAAAAAAATATGCATATTAGGTACTCGGGGCATTCCAGCGAGCCACGGTGGTTTCGAGTCATTTGCTGAACATCTGGCACCATATCTGGCTGAACATGGCTGGGATGTCGTCGTCTACTGCCAGGAGAGTGGAAATCAACCCATTCATGAAGAAGTGTGGAATGGTGTCAGGCTGATAAAAATAGCTGTTAAAAGTGAAGGTCCTTTGGGATCGTTCATTTTTGACTGGAAAAGCACACTGCATGCGGCTAAATCCGGTGGATTAGTGCTCACACTTGGGTACAATACAGCCGTTTTTTGTTTTGTTTATCGCCTTAAGGGAATCAGGAATCTGATTAACATGGACGGTATCGAGTGGAAGAGAGAAAAATGGTCTCTACCCATGAAAGCCTGGTTTTACGTCAATGAATGGGCAGGCTGTCTGCTGGGTAATCACCTGATTGCAGATCATCCACAGATCGGTAAGCATCTGCAAAGGCATGCGAAGCAGGGGAAAATTTCCGTGATTCCCTACGGATCTGACCGGGTTGATTCTGCCGATCGCGCAATTCTTGACGATTATGATCTGTTGCCATATCAATACTTAATCATCATCGCCAGACCCGAGCCTGAAAATTCGATAATTGAAATTATCTCGGCATTTTCGGAAAAACCAAGAAGTTGCAAACTGGTGGTTCTGGGTAAGTATGATCAACAGGTGAAATACCAGCGCGAAACGACTGACGCGGCATCTGATGATGTCGTGTTTTTAGGTGCGATTTATGACCAGGAAATTGTACAGGCGCTACGCTATTATTGTCTGCTGTATGTCCATGGACACCGCGTAGGCGGCACAAACCCATCGCTGGTCGAGGCATTGGGTGCCGGTAATCCGGTCTTGGCCCATGATAATCAATTTAATCGCTGGGTAGCGGGTCCGGAGCAATTCTATTTTTCCGATCAACGCGAATGTGCGCAGAAATTTGATGAGTTACTGGTGCAGGGTAAAGACTTCAGCCATGCACGTAAAGCCAGTTTTCGGCAGCATCAGTCGATGTTCACATGGCAAAAAGTGTTAAAAGACTATAGAATGCTGTTCGAAAAATGGCTGGCCGGATGACCGTTCACCTGAAAAATAATGATGGCAGGCTGGATGGCTTGACACGCTGTGGCCAGCCACATTCAACCGACGTTTTACGCTAGGGCTTGTTTTATGAGACGACGTGACTTTATATTGACTTTAACAGGCACTCTGGCCTGTTTACATTATTTGTACACCCCTGGAGTCAGGGCCCGATCCCAGAGCGGGCGTATTGAAGATCAGTACGCAACGATGTTTTCCGATCCTGATAATGCGCGGGTAGTGGGCCGGGTCTATCTTCAGGCAAATCCACGGCATGCAAACCGGGCCTACTTGCAGCGTCAGCTGGGGGAAGAGCATTCGCAGGATCCGATAAAATCCTTTGAAAATCGGCGCCAGCAGGATTTTCTCAATGGCAACACGGTGGCTGTGGATGGTTGGGTGCTGGCCAATGCGGAAGTTTGTGTTTGTGCGCTGTTGGCCCTGTCTGCTGTTTAATATTTAATTAGAAAAAGCGTTATGTTGATTGATTTTAAAGACCCGAAGACCGCCAGTACTATTGAGGCGGATGTATGTATTATTGGTGCCGGTGCGGCCGGCATTACCCTTGCGCACTCGCTGATTTCGTCAGGTTTAAGCGTTTGTGTACTTGAAAGTGGCGGCCTCAGTTACGAACAAGAGACAGAATCATTAAATGAAATCGTCATAAACAAGTCGATTAAATACAACATAGAAGGCAATCAATTCAATCGGGATCAGGCGTGTCGACTCAGGTATTTTGGCGGCACAACCAATCATTGGGCAGGCTGGTGCTCGCCGCTGGATGCGATTGATTTTGAAACCAGGGAATGGATACCGCACAGCGGCTGGCCGATCAACAGAGAGGATCTCGAGCCTTATTATCAGGCGGCCTCTGACTATTGCCAGATAGATGGCGATGGTTATGATCTTGAGGCGCTGTCTGATGCCAGCCATCAATTTCCCGAATTTGAGCCGGACAAGTTAAGGACAGCGTTCTGGAAAATCAGTCCCCCGACCCGTTTTGGACAGGTTTATCGTGACGCCCTCGAGGGAGCTGAGAATATAAAGGTTTATCTGCATGCGAATGTTGTAAGCATCGAGACCGGCAATAGTGCATCGACTGTAAATCAGGTCCAGATTCAAACTTTGGAGGGCAAAAAAGGCAGTGTCATGGCGAAATATTATGTGCTTGCCTGCGGTGCGCTGGAAAATGCCCGCATATTGTTATTATCAAATCAGGACAATCCAAAGGGATTGGGTAACGAATCAGATTGGCTGGGCCGTAATTACCAAAATCATCCGCATGTACATACGGCCATCATCAGCGCGTCAGACCCGCAGGCGATCACGCAGTTGTACGATTTTTACTATCATGGAGAAACAAAAGTAGCGGCAGGCGTAGCCGCGACTGAGGCGTCTCAACAGGCCGATAAACTCTTGAATTATTCGGCAAGAATCCGTCCTTTTTCAGGTTACAGCAAATCGAGGCAGATCTGGAATAGTTTAAAGCATTTCAAGTGGCCGGATGAGCTCGCATCGAAGCTTAAGCTGGTGATATCGGATTTTTTAAAGGGTGATTCTGCATCGGATCAGGTGCATGAGCTTTATATGTATACAGAGCAGGCACCTAATCTTGAAAGCAGGATCAGGTTAGGTGATGAAAAAGATGCGCTGGGTCAGAAAAGAGCAATTGTTGACTGGAATTTAACGCAGCTTGATAAACACACTGTGCGTGAAGGTACTCGACTTGTTGCTGAAGAGTTTGGCAGATTAAATTTGGGCAGGGTGCAGATAAGTGACTGGGTGAGTGCCGATGCGTCGGTGTGGCCGACCTCTTTATGGGGAGGCTGCCATCAAATTGGTTCCACACGGATGTCGCAGGATCCGGGCGACGGGGTTGTCGATAAAAACTGTCGCATGCATGGTGTTGAAAATTTATACGTGACGGGGAGTTCGGTGTTTCCAACAGGGGGCCATGTGCCACCCACCTTGACAATAGTTGCCCTGGCGGTGAGGCTGGCGGAACATTTAAAAAGTCAGACAGTGGCTTAGCTATTTAATTTAGAAAAACCCCGGCTGGTCTCGAAAGTTCGGTTTACAGTTGAATCAATTGACAGATGTCACATTTGCTCTCTTTAGCATGTGATAACTTGCAGCCTAATGAATTTGGTGGTGTAATACGCACCCACTTATTAGGCATATCTAAAACGGAGACCTGCTGTAAATGCTAAAAAAAATAGCAAAAAAAATATTCCCGGGAGTATCTTGGAAAAACCCGATAGTCAATTTTGTTTTTAAACTTATCGATCCGATAGATTATATCGCCAGGTCTGCCAGAGGCCTCTCCTACCTGCCTCCATACTCTATCAGGGTTCGCTCCACCGGGGTTTCAAAGGAATGTCTGGCGATGAATTTCTATAAGGATGGAGTCAAATTTTCCAATCTTCTAAAGGATCACGCATCTCTCAATAGTGAATCAAAAGTTCTGGAAATTGGATGTGGATGCGGAAGGACAGCTTTTGCATTGTCGTCAATTCTTGATGACGGAAACTATTATGGAGTGGACATTGAAAAAATCTCTTTAGATTCATGCAAAAAGAGACCTATATTTCTCAAAAAGAATTTTCATTTTGAACACCTAGATATTCAAAATGATGAGTACAATCCAGATGGAAAAAGTCGTGCAGATACTTACAAATTCCTCTACGACAGCAATAGCTTCAATATAGTATTTATGATTTCTGTGTTTACGCACATGTTAACTGATGACGTGAAAAATTATATAGCTGAGATATCCAGAATTTTGAAACCTGAAGGTTACTGCATGTTCTCCACATTTCTGATGGATCATGGTCGAAATTCGAATACCAATGATCTTTCATTTCCATATAATGAAAGTTGCCACTATTTCCATAATCAGTCTATGCCGGAAATTGCTGTAGGGTATGATTTGGACTTTTATGTGAGCGAATTTGCATCAGTCGGCATGACGCTTGCCGGTGATCCTTTGTGGGGTAGCTGGAGAAAAAATCCCGATATCACGACGACGACGGGATTTGGCCCGGATGAATTCGGTCAAGACATTTTATTTTTTAAGAAAGAGAATGAGAAAGAGAAATAGGATAGATATAAATTAACGCAGGCCGACTGAATGTTGTCTGGTGAGAAATGCGGGTTAGGTCTGTCTTTGCCCAATTTTTGGGCAAGATTTTATATTTTCAGTATCGAATTGGCCTATAACTTCGCTTCATCAGATGTTCATTTACTCAAAACAGACCGTAACCAGTCCCAGTGCTGTCGTATTCCATCCTCTATTGAAACACTCGGCGTCCAACCGAATTTTTCATGAGATTTTGTCATGTCAAGCGTTATCCTTTTTACGTCGAATGTGCGTCCGGGCAGATACTCAACATTTGGCTGTCTGCCGGAGGCCCTGGCAATCGTTTCAACGATCTCTTTCAATGAGGATCCCGAGCCACTGCCCGCATTGAATACGCCGACAGTCTGCGAATCACACGCCAGCAGACAAAGTTTCACAAGGTCATTAATAAATATATAGTCTCGAACAACAGATCCGTCACCCCATATCTGCAGAGGGTCGCCATCAACAAGACGTTTAAGGAAAGTCGGGATGACCCCTTGAACACCAAGATGCCCCTGTCTAGGGCCGAACGGGTTCGATGCACGCAAAACCGTTGGTTTAAGGCCATAAAGATCTGAGAACATATGCAGGTAGTTTTCAATTGCAACTTTGATGACCCCGTAGGAACAAATGGGGTTCAGCGGGTGGGACTCCGGTACAGGATCTATCGCTGGATTGCCGTAGACAGTCCCGCCTGAAGACAGATAGACAATACGATCAACATTCAGTCGTACCATTTGTTGGAACAGTTGCACAGATGAAATCAGGTTGCCCTGGATGTCCGCAACGGGATCAAGATTGGATGTGCTGGGCACCGATGTGCTGATCAAGTGAAAAACAGTATCTATATCGTACAGCGCCTCCGCAAGCTCGGCGGTATCAGAAAAGTCTCCCAACCGATAGTCCACACCGGGTATTTGCGGTTGATATTTGTTTGGGAAACGATCAAAGACCCGAACACGGTCACCGCGGGCGTATAGCGCATCGACAAGATGAGAGCCAATAAATCCGTTACCGCCTAGAACCAGAACTCTCATTCAACACTCCACTGTATACGGACATTAGTCGTTCATAAAAATGCTCATCATTGAATTCATCGTCAGAGAATGTCTTCGCGGTCTTACCCATTTCTGCTGCACGACCCGGGTCATTCCATAGCTTCGTCATCACAGCTGCAAGCGCCCGGTCATCTTGTGCCGGATATATCAGCCCGCGGACCCCGTGACTGACCAATTCCGGAATACCTCCGCGATCTGAACCGATCACAGGTTTTCCAAATGCAAATGACTG
>JAHEKD010000073.1 GCA_024638545.1 Gammaproteobacteria bacterium | reverse complement strand
GGCCAAATACCTCCTCTTGTAAATCTTCAATCTCATTCAGTTCATAGGCAGCGACCGGCACATAAGTACCGAGGTCAGTACCATGGGGCAGCCTCGACTTGAATAAGCACCGTCCCTGTTCATCAAGCTTGTGCATGTGCGCTAATATGGACTGTTGGGCTTGTTTATCAATCACAGGACCAACATCTGTAGCGGGATTCCATGAGTCACCAATGATCAGTTCATTTGCAGCGCCTTCCAGCATTTCCAGCAAATGATCAGCAACGTCTTCCTGTACGATCAGTAATCGTAGCGCTGAACAGCGCTGACCCGCACTTTGAAATGCAGACTGGACGATATCTCTGACCGCTTGCTCCGGCAAGGCGCTGGAATCAACAATCATCGCATTGAGACCCCCGGTTTCAGCAACCAGCGGTGCTTTTGCATCACCCTTAGCTGCAAGAGACTGGTCGATGTACATCGCAGTTTGTGTTGAACCTGTAAACCACACTCCCTTTACTCTCGGATCACTGGTGAGTGTTGCACCTACCGTTTCACCCTGGCCTGGCAACAGGGTTAAAACACCTTCCGGTAAACCCGCCAAATGAAAGAGCTCGACTGCGCGCGCTGAAATCAGCGGTGTTTGTTCTGCTGGTTTTGCCAGAACACAATTACCAGCCGCAAGTGCCGCAGAAATTTGTCCAGTGAAAATTGCCAGCGGAAAATTCCAGGGCGAAATACAAACCACAGGGCCCAGGGCTGAGTATTCCTGCGTCTGCAGTTTCTCACACGCCTGGTTCGCATAATAACGTAGAAAATCCACTGCCTCACGCACCTCTGATACACCGTCGAGCCGGGTCTTACCCGCCTCGCGGCTTGCCAGCGCCATTAATTCAGCCGCATTTTGCTCGTATAAATCAGCGGTTTTTCTCAATATTGCGGCACGCTCTCCGACAGGTTTAACTGACCATTTAGTGAACGCCCGCTGCGCCTCATCAATAGCCAGTTCGACTTGCTCCACACTTGCCTGGATAACCTCGCCAACAACGTCCCGGTGATCAACGGGACTGATGATTTTCTCAGCCTCTCCCGCAACCGGTAGATTTGCAATAATCGGGGCAGCACGCCACTGATGTTCCCTGAATTGACTCATTGATGATTCAAGCGTATGTGCATCAAGCGGATCGTTTAAATTCCAGCCGCGTGAATTTATTCTTTGATCGCCATAAATCTGAGCCGGGAGCGGAATTTTAGTGTTCCGAAACTGATCAAGACCGCGGACATAGGTGACTGGATCACTCACTACTCTGTCTACAGGTACATCTCGATCCAGCACCTGATTAACAAAAGAGCTGTTTGCGCCATTTTCCAAAAGCCGCCTGACGAGATAGGCCAGAAGATCTTTATGTACGCCGACCGGCGCGTAGATACGTGATCTTCGATTTGTTGAATCCAGCAGCAGGTCGTGTAAGGCCTCGCCCATACCGTGCAAACGCTGGAACTCAAAGTCTGTTTTTGCATCAGACAACTCTAATATTGCGCTGGTAGTCTGGGCATTGTGCGTCGCAAACTGTGGATAAATCCGATCTGAAAACGCCATCAGGCGTTTTGCACACGCCAGATACGAGACATCGGTTGTGGGTTTTCGAGTAAAGACCGGATAGCGCTCAAGACCAAGAACCTGCGCGTATTTTATTTCAGTATCCCAGTAAGCACCTTTGACAAGTCGAACCGTAATTTTGCGGTCAAGATCACTCGCAAGTTGATACAACCAGTCGAGGACGTTTACAGCCTGCTTTGAATACGCCTGTACAACGACCCCAAAACCGTCCCAGCCGGCCAGCGTTGACGAACGCAGCACAGCCTCAATCACATCCAGCGATAAATCCAGCCGGTCCATTTCTTCCGCATCGATATTTAAACCGATATTTGCGGCCCTGGCCTGTTCTGACAAGGCCGCCATCCGCGGCACAAGTTCACGCATAACGCGCTCATGTTGAACAAACTCATAGCGCGGATGCAGGGCCGAAAGTTTCACTGAAATACCGGGATTGTCATGAACCACTTCGAATTTTGCATGCTCCGAAATCAACGAAATTGCCCTTGAGTAGGATAAAAAATAACGCTGCGCGTCGGCCTGAGTACGCGCGGCCTCACCCAGCATATCGTAAGAATAGCGATAGCCCTTTTTTCGGAAGTGCTGCCCGTTCGCGATGGCTTCCTCGATATCACGCCCGAGGACAAACTGGCGTCCCATGAGCTTCATCGCCTCTCCCACAGCAACTCTGGCTACCGGTTCACCAAGACGTTGCACAACCTTGAGCATAATATCTCCAAGATCTTTTTCAGCACCCTTCTTGTTGCGAAAGACTCGACCACTTAGCATTAAAGCCCAGGTGCTGACATTGACGAATGGTGAGTCAGCGCCGCCCCTGTGACGTGACCATTCGCCCGGTCCGATCTTGTCGCG
Source organism: Gammaproteobacteria bacterium (assembly GCA_024638545.1). GTDB lineage: Bacteria > Pseudomonadota > Gammaproteobacteria > Arenicellales > JAHEKD01 > JAHEKD01. The sequence continues at coordinate 6,258 of JAHEKD010000073.1, read as the reverse complement.
AATCAGCGCGTCCATGGTTAAATCATCCGGGGTTCGTAAATAAGCCTCTGCAAGACACATCAGCGCAACACCTTCGTCCGTACTTAATCCATATTCTGCCAGAAAGCTTTCCATCAGGCCGGGCTTGGCCTCGTCACGCAACGCATTTACCAGAGCGGCGGCTCTGGCATGAATCGAGGCCACTTGCTCATCATTGATATCGATCATTTGAAGCAGTGATTCGACCACCTGTTGTTCAGAGTGTTGACGGCGCTCGCGGAATTCAGATCGTAATATTGATAGTGATGTCACAAATTTCTCCTGCCTGGTGACGATAATCCAGGGTGTCAGATTACTATATTAATGCTCACATATTCACGTTTTCATGTCATTTAGATGACAGCTGAGGTTACGCAAACTTTGTTAAACTGCGCATTGATAATTTTCAGTGCATGTTTGAAACAATACAACGCAAATCAGTATTGTACACTGACTTTGCGCACCGGTCTTACGCTGTTTCATCTATTCCTGCAGAGTGTGAATTCATGCGGGCATCTTACCAATCAGCATCTTTACAATGGCGTAGGCACTGACAGCTGTGAGCACGACACCCAGAATAACCTTGAAGATTCCGCCGTTACCCTGAGTCAGGTATCTGTGTGCTTTCATGCCCAAAATATGCCCGACTGTTACAAACGGCAGCAGTAGCAGCATCGACATAAAATGCATCTCCACTCCGAAAGCAAGGAAGGCAGAGAGTTTAAAAACGACTAAAACAAACCACAGAACAAACAGCGTGTCGCGCAACCTGGAGATTTCAACATGGCGGGCAAACACGGCAGAGATCAGCGGTGCGCCAATCAATGACGTTCCGCTGGCATAAGCCCCCATAATGAGTAATCCACGGTCAACGTGTTGATTATTACTTCTGAAGGTGATGTTGAAAATATAGGTCAGCCCGTACACCGTGGTAATGGCATAGATAATCATCAACAATAAATATTCCGGCAGATTAAGCAATCCCAGCACACCCGCAATTTTCGGCACAACCATAATCAGCATGGCTTTTTTTAAGTATGACCAATCAACATTATCAAGTCGGTTATAGAGCGTTAAAGCCGAAAAAATTAGTAAATGACAGGCGATGATGGGTAACCAGTACAACGGGTTATCAATAATGTACAGCAGAACCGGTAAAGTCAAAGCAGCGCCACCAAATCCCAATCCACTTCGCACAAATCCGGACCAGATAAATATGAGTCCGACCATCACCATTTGATTGACCGCTAATTCCGGCACTGTCTGGATTCAATCCGCTGGCTGACTACATCTGCCGGGAATACAGGGGTGGAATCAATTCATCGCTGGTCGAGGATCGAACTGGCTTCACCTTAAGCTCATTCATAAATCCGTTCCACAGGGCTTCACCGGACCAGCTTTCGCTTGCCTGCGAGAACAACACCTTATCAAGTTTGACCAGCTCCTCAATGAAATCGGGCGTGTTGGCATGCGCTTTAATCTGATATAGACCTGTAATATTATTTTCAGGCCATTTCTGTTTAGCCCATGCAATGAGTGCAGTGCGGGCACCAAGCGGATTGTTCGATTGGCATGCCTGTTTGAGGGATTGCTGGCTAAAATCATCAGCCACGACGGGTAGCGAAATTTGCGTTGGCGATTTCAAACCACGTGACCTGGACCATAATGCTAATGTCACCAGCCAGAGAAAAAATATTGTTATGGCAATCCACTGCCAAACGTTAACAGGCCCGCCGCCTGGAGCGCTGGCTGAAATTTGGTTCCGGGTTTGTGGCCCGGGCTGCGTTTGTTGAGCGTTTTGCGGTAAATCTGAGGAACCAGAGTCGCTGCTGACGATGAGAATTCTCTCCGGTAAAACCGCCACTTTTTCAACTTGTTCATCCAGGTCCCACCACTTTAGTCGCAATTCGGGGATAATAATGTAACCTGGCTCAGACAATATCAGCGCAAATTTCTGTTCAATTTTGCCCACCAGTTTTTTTCCGATATCCTGATTTGATCTGGAGGCTTTATCAGGATAAATATTTATTAAATCACTATTTTCCTTGTACAAGTTTTCGGGCAGCGCCTCGGCGGGTAATCCATCGGCAATGATCTTGATAGTTCGATTGAGCGAATCGCCCACCATGAGGTTCGATGCTGGTTCAGACCAGTTTTGTGAAATTCTTAAATCATTTGCCGGCAGCCAGAATTTACCGGTAAAACCGGGTGGGATATCTTTTACATCCAGTCTCAGTTCGTTACCGGAACGTTTTATCTGTCTAACCTGCCTCATAAATGTGCCCAGTGAAGAGGACACGTCATCGGACTCTGCCTCTATCTGGCCCCTGAATGAGACCGATGAGATATTAATTTCACCCGGTGTGTTTGTAAACAGTGCGAAGGTTCTTTCCAGAACATTGTAGCGGGTTCCATCAACGGTTTGTACGTAACTGATATCGTTGCCAATTCGATAAACGTCGGCATTGACAGCTTCCGGCTCAGAGAGGGTCCCGTTAACAATCCGGATTTTGTGGTATAACTTAACGACGATATTGGTTTGTTGACCGATATAAGGATCTTCAGGTTCTGCACTGACCTCAATAAACACATCCCTGCCTGCTGCCGAGTCATTAGCAGTGTCGGGTTTCTTTACATTCAATACCAGTTGTTCAGTGAAAACGCCATTTATGGACAATGGCGGAATATCAAGCTTACCCGTCTTCAACGGAAAAAGTTCTAACTCCCAACGGGTCAGATTAGTGACTTTGTTTTGAACCTGCACCATTTGCACGCTGGAGGAAGTACCCAGAATTTCAAAGTCGTTTTCCAATGCTGAGGTATCCAGGTCGTGCAGGGACGGCGTTGAATCCTCTATTTCAATCACCAGTCTCACGGTATCCCCCTCACTAATTTCCGTCGGACTAAGGTAGGCGGTCAGCGCATGAGACAAGGTAGAGCCAAGTAGAATCCATAGAAAACAGAACAACCTGTAAAATGCACCTGATATTTTCAAGGCTGACTCTGCTGACGCTGATAATCACGCAAAAACTTACGTCGCAATAACTCCGATGGGTCATCCGGCAGGCGATTAATCCAGCGGTCGATGGATTCGGGATTTTCAGCGTGTTCCTGATATCGTTCCTGCATGGCCATATCTTTTTCTGATGAACCGTCTTTTTCCGACTCTTTCGGATCCACCTGTTTTTGCTGCTGTTGCTGTTCAGCTGTAGAATCAGACTGCAAGTCATCATTCCTCGATCCTCTTGGTTCGCCGGATTGCGGGGACTGTGATTGGTTTGATTCAGATTGATCAGATGAATCGTTATTCGATTCATCGCCTTTGTCCTGATCGTCCTGTTGCCGAACTTGTTGGCCCTGCTCCTGCCTTATAAATTCCTCGATCAATTTTTTATTGTGACTGGCATTCTCCATCTCCGGGTCTATCTCCAGCGCCCGACCGTAAGCTGCAACGGCCTGTTGAAACTGCTGCTGCTGCGCCAGGGCATTACCGAGATTGTAGTAAGATTCAGCACTCCCCTGCCTGGCAAACCAGGACTGGGCATTTTCAAAATCCTTTTGCCTGAAATAGGCTGAGCCTTTAAGTTGAGGGTTTGAAGAGAGTACTTCGGCGTTTTTATAATCACTCTCCCGATAAGCATCGAACGCGCGCTGTTCCGGATTTTTCCAGAGTGCCTGCCAGTCCAAAGCATAAGCCTTTTGATCCAGGGGATATAATACCACCATCATAACAACCCAGAAAACGTTCTTTCTGAATAACAACAGTGCGAAAGGCAGTATAAACCAGACCAGCCAGATGCCATCATTCAACGGTAATTCAAGGCTTCTTTCCTTTGAATCTTCAGAAGCGGCAACATTACGATCACTATCATCGGATAGTAAATATCTTATATCGTCGTCGGAGGCCGTCATTTTGCTGAATTTACCGCCGCCAGCTGTTGCTATGCTTCGCAAATCTTCAAAAAATACCTTTGCAACGATTAATTTTCCCTGCTCATCTCTTGCCAGTCGACCGCTGGCATCCTTCAGCGGACCGCCTTGCTGTGTTCCAAAGGCAAGTACGTTGACACTGTAACCGTTCTTGTCAGCCTGTTCGGCTTGCTGCCTTGCGTTCTCGAGCTGAGTGGCACCATCGGTGAGTAGGTAAATATGTGCATTTTCAGATGACGATGCCGAAAGAATTTTTTGTGCAACTGATAATGACAAATCAACACGACTTCCCTGTATAGGCATAATACCCGGTTTGAGTGAATCCAGGAAGTTCAACAGCGTTTGTTTATCGTCAGTCAGCGGCGAGACCACAAAGGCTGCGCCGGCAAAAGCGACCAGCGCAGTTTCACCTTCGGCCTGCGCATCAACCATATCTCTGGCTTTATAAATTGCACGTTGAAAGCGTGTAGGCTTAATATCCTGAGCGAGCATTGATCGCGATAGATCCAGCACGATAACCCTGGCTGCCGTTGATTCAAACAATGGGATGGGTTGCATTCGCCAGCTCGGACCTGCAGATGCAAGTATTAATATCGTCAATATGATGGTCAATATCCAGCTTAACCATCTGGCCCTTTTAGCCACGACCGCTGTCGGAATTAATTTACGCAGTAAATGCGGGTCACAAATTTGCTCCCACATGGATTGTTGCTGATAATATTTTAGAAACTGCCATACGATCAACCATACCGGTGGCAGCAATAGGAGCCAGGCTGGATTCAAGAACTTAAATGCAAACGATTCAGGCATTCTCAATACCTGAGCTGCGAGATTGCCATGTTGACCAGCACAAGAAGACCATCAAGATTGTTAATCCCGACAGCAATGGCCAGAAAAACAACTCTTTACGCGGTCTGTAAGAGTGATCTTCACGCTCAATAGGTTCCAGCTCATCAAGCTTTGAATAAATAGCTTCCAGTGACTCAATATCTCTTGCTCTGAAGTATTCACCCTCTGTGATATTTGCAATCCGTCTGAGGCTGTTTTCATCCAGGGCCGTACCCGGTCTGATTCGCAGAATCCCAAATTTTTGCCGCATCGTTTCGGCGTCAGTGCCCACGCCAATCGTATAAATCTTCAAGCCTTCCTGATAGGCAGCGTGTGCGGCTTCTATCGGATCCGTGATTCCTGAAGTGTTTGATCCATCTGTCACCAGGATCAAGATTTTTTGCTCTGCCTGTCTCTCGCGCATTCGCTTGACAGCAAGACCTATTGCATCACCAATGGCAGTACCCCGGCCTGCCAGACCTATGCTTGCATCCGCCAGCAGTTCATTCAATGTCTGGCGATCGAAAGTTAACGGTACATAAGTATAGGCGTTAGTCCCAAACAGTATCAAGCCAAGTCGGTCTCCTTCACGTCGCTCGACAAACTCAGTAGCCACTTTTTTTAATACTTCTATTCGACTCACGGCTTTCGAATCAACCACCATATCCATCTCCTGCATGCTGCCGGAAATGTCGACAGCCAGCATCAGGTCCCTGCCACTCAGCGTTTGCGTGACGGGCTCGCCGACCCATAACGGTCTGCTGGCCGCGAGAATCAAACACAGCCAGAAAAACCAGACAGCCAATTTTGCCATCCAGTTTGAACCAGGTGCTGAAGTAGCCCTCGGTAGTTGTGCATGATCAAGCAGGGGGATATTCAGGGCAGCCTCTGAATTAGCGGCTGCAGATATTACGCCTCTCACCAGCAAAGGGAGCGGAAGCAAAACCAAAGCCCACCACCACTGCAAAGTAAACATTAGTGCGTCTCCCGACCGGTCAACTGCGGTTTTACAGCAACTAACCAGCGTTCACAAAGTTCAAGCAACTGTGCACCGTCCAGGCGCGCACGATTATCATATATCGTCTGAGAAAAAACCTGGCCTGGACCCTGTGTGAACGCCTTACCCCCCGCGCTGTAATCCAGAAACTCTAACCAGGCCTGCCCGGCCAATCCGGCCGGCTGCTGATCAGGAAATGTATAGATGGCAACCCGCTTTAGCCATGCAGATAGGGCAAACGCAAGCTTGCCTGCGTCATTATCCGATGAAAACTCGTCCTTGAGATTTTGTAGCTCGTCGTGTGCACTGACAAAAGGTCGATTGGCTAATCTGCGTTTATTCCAAACATATATCATGATCGCGACCAGCACAAACAATGCAAGCAGACACCACCAGCCGGGTGCCAAAGGCCACCAGCCAGGCGCAGATGGTTCGCTGATATCTTTTAATTGAGCAAGAAGTTCATCAACAGACATGCTAGGACT
>JAHEKD010000072.1 GCA_024638545.1 Gammaproteobacteria bacterium | reverse complement strand
TTTAAACTCACAATGCGTATTATTGTAACGGTATTTTTGCTAGTAAGCGTCTCCTTTATGGCCGCATGTCAGTCACTGGGCTATTATGCACAATCAGCACGCGGCCAGTTTCAGGTTTTCAACCAGTCAAAACCCATCGATAACTGGCTGCTTGAAAAAAATACGGATGAGAAACTTAAAGAAAAGCTACTTTGGATCCAGCAGGTCCGGGAGTTTGCCAGTGAAGAGTTACAGCTTCCTGAAAATAAGAGTTATACGCAATACGCGGATCTGGATCGAAACTATGTTGTCTGGAATATTTTTGCGGCACCAAAACTATCGCTAAAGCCATATCGATGGTGCTATCCGATTGTCGGCTGCCAGGCCTACCGCGGCTATTTTTCAAGGCAGCCTGCAGTTGACTTTGCTGAGAAATTAAAAAAACGGGGTTTTGACGTGTCGATGGGAGGGGTGCGCGCCTATTCAACACTAGGGTGGTTTAATGACCCGGTTCTCAACACCTTTATAAATTATCCGAAAAATGATCTTGCAGGCCTGATCTTTCATGAGCTGGCACATCAGGTCGTATACGTTAAAGACGACACTGTTTTTAATGAATCATTTGCGACACTGGTTGAAATTAAAGGAGTCGAGAAATGGCTGATTGGAAGTGCGACACAAGAAGAGTTGCTAAGCTTCCGACAAACACAGGATTTCGAGAATGCAGTGATCAGTTTAATTTTGAGACATAAGACAGCACTTGAACGACTCTACAAGAGTCAATTAGCTGATGCAATCAAACTTGCACAAAAAAGGCTGATATTTAGCGCATTAAAACGTGAATATGAGAAACTAAAGGAACAAAACCAAATACCGAGGAGTGCATGGGACAGCTGGTTTGCGAGAGATTTAAATAACGCCAATATGGTCGCAATCGGCGCTTACTATGCCATGGTTGATGACTTTGACAAATTATTTGAGTCCCTTGATGGCGATTTTGGTGCCTATTATGCACAGGTGAGGAAATTGGCAAAGCTTTCAATCATGAAAAGAGACGCTTATTTTAAGAAGCTTGGTTCAATCGAGCTCTAGCCCGCATTTCTCACCACCCTACTACTGCGACGGTCCCTTGCCACGCCCTGTGGGCATTTTACTCGGTCAGGGTCCTCGACATAGTGTCAACGATGCCGGCGGGCCCTTGTGCCGGCACATATGCTGATAACATAATGCCGGCCTTTGGTCGTAAAACCCATACAGGCCGCATTCTTTAACCGTCTCGCGACGAAGTCCGGTGAGAAATGCGTATATGGCAAGCTTGCACTGGAATTAAAGATATTGTTTGATCGCTTCGCCCAGCCTCGTTTTGCTGAGCTTGAAAGGCAGCTTCTGTGTCGATGTACAGATACTGTCGACTTTGAGTGATTTATAGTTATCCATACTGAACGGTTTTCCGGGAATGAATTGTAAAGCGCATGCCTGAAGTTTCGACAGTCCGTCACTCAGGCGAATGATCTTTCGCTTATTGTTCATTGTATTTGCTATCAAATCTACAATTTCGTAAAGCGTGAAGACTTCAGGGCCGCACAGGTCGTATGCCTGGCCAATCGTTTCCGGTATTGTCAGCGACTGCACAAAGCATTGAGCGACGTCTTCGATGCAGATCGGCTGGAATCTTGAATCTGAACAGGCAAGGGGAAATACGAAAGGCGATAATTTGATTAGCTGAGCAAACCGATTAGTGAAACTATCATGCGCACCGAAAATTACAGAGGGTCTGAAGATCGTGAAATCAAGCGCAGATTGTGTAACCAGGTCCTCGGCTTTTGCCTTGCTGATAAGGTAATGGCTTGGTCCGCGGGTTGACGCATGCAGGGCACTCATATGCAGATAGCGGCTTGTACCGGTTTTCTCACAGGCATCAATTATTGCCCGTGTTGTCTCAACGTGCGCCAACTCAAAACCTTCACCACTGAACCCTTTTTCATTAAGTATGCCGATCAGATTGATGACGCTGTCCGTCGGCTTAAAATGTATAGCCAGATCATCAACACTGTAGTCAGTTTGTACAATCGTGTAGCCCGTATGTATACGGGACTTCCTGCTTAACAGGCAGACTTTCATCTCTTTTTCATGTAGTAAATCTGCGATTTCATGGCCGACGAATCCATGGCCTCCGGCGATCCATACAATGGGTTTTCTAACTAAATTTTCCTGCATTATTATCCTGCATTGACTTTTGGTAACAGTTTACTGATTCGCTCGTTTTTGTTACCGAGTTTATGATCATAGATGGCTTTGTACGTCAGTACGTTTTTAACATAGCCGCGGGTTTCCCTAAACGGAATATTTTCGATCCAGATATCTGCATCAAGCGCGTATTTTGCCCGCCATTTTTTGGGCCTGCCGGGTCCGGCATTGTAGGCCGCAGTGGCCAGGGCATAATGTCCGTCAAAAAGATTGAGCATATCGCGAAGATAGAATGATCCCGCGGCGATATTGGTGTCTGGATCAAGAAGCCTTGATGATCGATAGTTGGCTCTTTTTTGCTTTTTCCATATCAATTTGCCGGTAGACGGCATAATTTGCATTAATCCCAGCGCTCCTGCAGGAGACTTAACGTTTTCAATAAACGCACTCTCCTGTCGCATGATGCTGTAAACATAGGCTTGAGGCAACTGGTTTTGCCTCGCCTGATAAACCACTGTGTTCCTGTGAATAAGCGGAAATCGCAAATCAACATCATCCAGATATCTGGCCTTTCCTGCAGTTATGATGGCGCGATCGTGAAAGCCCCAGTTTGATGCAATTTTGGCGGCCGCCAGAAGTTCCTTCTGATCAAGGTTGCGAATGGCCCATTGCCACTGGCGGCGCATATAGCTGGCGTCTTCAACTCGATAGAGTTCTCTGGCAATCTGAAACGCGCGCGAATTTTCAAGTTCATCGGTTGGTTCTTCTATGGGCCTGTTATTCATCTGGTATTCGCCGTCGATTCGGTCGGCTGCCAAAAAGCTGTAAAAATCACGTTGTGTTGAGATTTCACTATAGATGGCCTGTGCATGCTTTTGCCTGTCCGTTCGTTCAAGCGCACGGGCCTGCCAGTAGCGCCAGTCCAGTGAAATTTGTTCGGATTCGTCCAGGCGCGAAAAAAAATCGATTAACGCTTCCCAGTTTTGTTCGCGCGCAGCGCTTCTGATGGCCCAGTGACGCACTTTCTGCTTCTCAAAAGATGCTTTTTTCAGGTAGTGTGACGCGTAGTCGTGATGATTGATTGCGGCCCTGAAGCCAATGCCGGCATAAACCAATGATTCAAACGCGCTCAGATTCTCGTTTGACCTTTTCAATTTCTGCCAAAGTTTGTCTGCCTCGGCTGGATTGCCTCTGGCAATTTCCTCCAGGCCGTCAGCAATAATCTTCCCCGCCAAAGGCGTGTTTAAAAATCGGGTTGAGCTGAGCTTACCTGATGGATCTTTTTTAACTTCAATCCACAGGTCCACACTATTTTTCTGCCTGGATGTCAGGTGCTGTTTTGCGAGGTATCTGGCCAGCTGGTAACGACCTCTGGCCATCGCAATATTTATTCGTCCCCATATTCGTTCATTGGTCAGTTTTCCAAGTTTCTTCCATTGCTTGAAAAGCGGGCTGCAGCTGTCGGGTCTCGAACTGGCTGTCAGCCATAGCTGTTCTATACGCAGGTCTTTCTCATCGTTTATTTCGTTATCTGCTAACCAGTTTGTCAGATAAATACATTCGAGGTTGATATCGTTCACATCAGGTTTGTAAATCTGCTGGAATCTATTTTTATCGTTTCTGCTGTATAAATGATTAAGATACGCGATGCGCAACTGCCTGCTGGGATAGGCATCTGAGTTTTCATCCAGGAATGTTTCAATTTCGACGGACTTTACCGAGTCAATGTGGTCAAGGAGATACTGTGATTCAATCAGTGGCTTAAGTATGTAGTCACCCATACGTTCCAGCTGTGCACGGTAGGTGGTGTAGTCCTGTATCGATAATGCCTGTTTGGCATCGTGATAGTTTTTTGGTGATGCATATATCAGGCCTGCAAAGCCAACGAGACCGCATAATACCAGTGTGTATATGAAATCACGCATCGACGCGCGCGCCGTATTGAGCTTGATAATCATGCATTTTTGGTAAATAACGTTCATATTTATCATCGTTAGTGAGGTATTCTATCAGTAATGCCATATTAATCACGCTGTAAACAGGAATGCCATAATCCCGATTGATTCTCATCACCGCCGAGAGTTCACTATGCTCAGTTTTTTCCTGTCGATCCAGCCCAATCAACACAGCCCCAGTCTGTGCATTATGCGCGTTAATAATGTCGACTGATTCGCCAACAGATATGCCAGCTGTAATCACGTCATCGACTATAATCACACGTCCCTGCAAAGGGGCGCCTATCAGCTGCCCGCCTTCTCCATGATCCTTGATTTCCTTGCGGTTGAAAGCGTATGGAATCCTCAGGTGGTGGTTCAAGGACAGTGACATTGCCGTTGCTGCAGCAAGTGGAATACCTTTGTATGCTGGTCCGTAGAGCATAAAATCCTGTTCATGGTGCTCTATCAGTGTTTGTGCATAAAAGCCAGCCAGTTTAGAGAGGCTCTCACCATCATTAAAAAGGCCTGCATTGAAGAAATAGGGGCTGATTCGCCCGGACTTTAGCGTAAATTCACCAAATTTGAGCACCTCATGATCCAGGGAAAAACGAATAAACTGTTCCTGGAAGGCGTGCATAACTTTTATGTTTGTTTATGGTTTATCATATGGACCCTATTATATAGGACATCGTTTTGAAAATTGTATCGCTTAACTTAAATGGCATTAGAGCGGCAGCCCGAAAAGGCCTGTTTGAGTGGATTTCCCGAACTTCACCAGACGTGCTGTGCTTTCAGGAAACTAAAGCCCAGCAGCATCAACTTGCCGATGAACTCTTTCATCCCAGTGGATATTTCAACTATTTCCATGATGCATTGAAAAAGGGCTACAGCGGCGTTGCGATTTACACTCGTCATCAACCTGAAAAAGTCATAAAGGGATTAGGCTGGACGGATGTCGATTCAGAAGGGCGCTGGATCCAGGCGGATTATGATAAGTTAAGCGTAATATCACTTTACCTGCCATCAGGAACCAGTGGCGATATTCGCCAGTCATTCAAATATGACGTTATGGCAAGACTTGAGCCTGTGTTAAAAAAGATGCGCCAACAGCACCGCGAGATTATTATTTGCGGTGACTGGAATATAGCCCACAAGAAAATTGATATAAAAAACTGGCGTTCAAATCAAAAGAATTCCGGGTTTTTGCCTGAAGAGCGCGCCTGGCTCGACTGGGTGTTTGATGAAGCGGGCTATGTTGATACCTTTAGAATTTTAGACCAGGCCGAAAACCAGTATACCTGGTGGTCAAACCGGGGTCAGGCCTGGGCAAACAATACAGGCTGGCGCATAGATTATCATATTACGACCCCTAAAATTGCCGAAACGGCTCGTTCGGTACAAATTTATAAGGACGAACGTTTTTCAGATCATGCACCATTGACCATCGAATATGACTTCAGCTTCTGAATCGAAAAAAACTTTTGTCGAATTACTTGCCCTTTATCGGAATCCAAGGGTAATAACGCTATTATTCCTGGGATTTTCAGCCGGGTTACCATTTTTGTTAGTGTTTACGACGTTATCTGCATGGCTCAGAACTGAAGATGTGAGTCGAAGTACAATAGGTTTTTTTAGCTGGATTGGTATTACCTACTCGATTAAGGTTTTCTGGGCACCGGTTGTGGACAGCGTTAATTTACCAGGGCTAGCAGGATGGCTTGGACGTCGACGAAGCTGGATGATTTTGGCACAAACCGGAATTGCACTGGGTCTTATTCTGATTGCGATGACGGATCCGAAATCACAGCTATACTGGATTGCTGTTTTTGGTTTGCTGGTTGCATTTTCCTCGGCAACGCAGGACATCACCATTGATGCATATCGTATAGAATCAGCACCTGTTGATTTCCAGGGTGCAATGGCGGCGTCATATATATTAGGATATCGTCTGGCATTATTAATGGCAGGCGCCGGTGCGCTTTATATTGCTGATCTGGCCAGCTGGTCAATAGCTTATTTCACTATGGCAGCATTAATGCTGATCGGAATCGTTACCACATTGCTCATTCATGAGCCGCAGGCTTCGAAGCAACGTATAGATGAAAAAAATTTAGTCAAAGATAAAGTTAAGCAACAATATCCGGGGCTGCCGGGTTTTATTTGCAACGCAATTGCCTGGTTTATCCCGGCGGTCATTAATCCATTTCGAGATTTTTTTAACAGAAATGGCGTGCTGGCCCTGGTTATATTGCTTTTTATCAGTGTATTCAGAATCAGTGATATAACCATGGGCGTTATGGCGAACCCGTTTTATATTGATTTAGGCTTTAGTCTTCAGGAAATTGCATTTGTGACCAAGTTTTTTGGTTTCTTCATGACCATACTGGGTGCCGGACTGGGCGGCATACTAGTCGCTAAGTACGGTCTGTCCAGGCCGCTGTTACTTGGGGCGTTCATGGTTGTCATTACCAATTTACTGTTCGCCTGGCTGGCCGTCATTAAACCAAGCATTTACGGATTGGCTGTAGTGATCAGCGCTGATAACATCAGCGGCGGTATTGCCGTATCTGCTTTTATCGCCTATTTATCAAGCCTGACCAACACCGCCTATACGGCGACTCAATATGCATTATTCAGCTCATTAATGACCTTGCCGGCAAAATTCATTGGCGGTTTTTCAGGCATTATTGTAGATCAATTTGGCTATGCTTCTTTTTTCGTTTATGCCGCTTTGCTGGGGATTCCGGCAATAGGCCTGATTCTCTATTTAACCCGAAAACATAAATTCAAGGGCTCAAATACGCAAGCGTAGCGTTTTTTGATAAAGTTAAATTAAATACTATTTATAAATTCTTGCTTGGAATATAATTGCCTGGATAAAAATAATTGCATAAACCGTTAATTTCGCGAGTTCTATCTGGATTTAATACTCAGAAAGTTTCTTTAAATCTTTTAGTATGTATGGCATCGTTTTTAAATCGATGCTTGTCTCGAGCATGATATTGGGTTACTTGATTACTTACCGGCCAGGGCATAGGATAGAGAAATTTGAGACTAGATCAATTAAAATTTACATCAATAATAAGAAACTATAACAGTGGGTTAAACTTTATAATCAAATTGAGGAAGGTAATTGACTAAAAAAACGCAGACAACATCTATCAATGTGCTGGGCATACCTTTTGACGATAATTCTTCATTCATGTTTGGTGCTGCGCAAGCGCCAAAGTTGATAAGAGAGGGATTTCAATCTCACGCCTCCAACTTGTGTGCAGAAAATGGACTGGACCTGGGTGAATCATCTCAATGGGAGGATATCGGCGATTTAGAGATAGACGACTCCTATGCCGCAATGAAAGAGATCCATTCCCATGTTGATGGCCTGTTGAAGCAGAACAATCATACTGTCGTACTGGGCGGTGATCACTCAATTACTTACCCGGTTGTACGCGCCTATGCCGATAAGTATCCTGGACTGAGTATTCTGCATCTGGATGCGCATCCCGATTTATATGATTCGATGGATGGAAATCCACAATCCCATGCCTGTCCGTTTGCCCGAATTATGGAAAAGGATTTGGTCTCAAGGCTTGTACAGATAGGCATACGCTCGGTTACCGGGCATGGCCGTGAGCAGGCAGATAAATTTGGTGTGGAAATATTCGAACTCAAAGATGGAATTCCGCAGGACATTAAATTTGAGGGTCCGGTATATCTGTCACTGGATATCGACTGCCTGGATCCGGCTTTTGCCCCGGGTGTTGCTCACTATGAACCGGGTGGCATGTCTGTCAGAGACGTCCTCACTATCATTCAGACTTTTAAAGGGCAGCTGGTGGGCGCTGATATTGTGGAATACAACCCCACACGCGATTTCAACGGCATTACCAGCATGGTCTGCGGTAAACTTCTAAAGGAAATTCTTGCAAGAATGATTATTGACGGGTGAGTGAGTGTGGCGCAATAGCTTCGACTAACCATCAATCGTCTGCTGTAAATAACAGTTTCCGGCAGTTTTTAAACATGCAGCCACTCAGCAGCATGTGATAGACTGTCATTTCCTGTAACAATTATAATTTGCACGAATGTCTATATTTCCGATCTTTACAGGGGATACAAAATTAAGACGGCTAAAGACTACTACAATAACAATAATTCTTGCTCTGACCTTAAGTCAACCTATATATGCGCAATCCGGTATTGACGAATTCAATGCAGGCAATTACGAAAATGCATTAGCATTATGGACACAGGGACTGAAGGCGCTGCCGGATTCACCGGAACTAAATTACAATATTGGAAAACTGTTTGAGAAAGGTTTGGGTACCGCAGTGGATACCACCAGGGCGACCCAGTATTATTTAAATGCCGCCAAGCGCAACTATGCACCGGCAATGTTTAGTCTGGGTGTAATCATGGCAAAAAATGGTAACTACAAATCTGCGGCCAAGTGGTGGCTTAAAGCCTCGCAAGGTGACTTGCCGGAGGCGCAGTATAATCTGGCCAGATTATACTCTGATGGCGTTGGCGTTGAACCAGATCTCTACAAAGCCAAATTCTGGTATAAAAAAGCTGCCCAGTCAGCAATGGCGAAGTATCAATTATTAAGTGCTGTTCTCGATCAGTCGAACTAGCCCGCATTTCTCACCACCCTACTACTGCGACGGTCCTTTGCCACGCCCTGTG
>JAHEKD010000071.1 GCA_024638545.1 Gammaproteobacteria bacterium | reverse complement strand
TCGGGTTCAACGGCTGAGCAAGCATTTCCCTATCCGCAAGGGGGTGCTGGCCAAAACCGTCGCCACGGTCAAGGCTGTGGATGATGTCTCGTTCACCGTCAATCGAGGCGAGACCCTGGGGCTGGTCGGAGAGTCGGGCGTGCCAGCGTAATTACGAACAGCGAAACACATGTAAAGAAAATTATCTTTCATCCGAAAGTTTTACCCTCGGTGGTCATTTGCGATCCGGAGCTGACTGTGGGGATGCCGCGGATTATTACTGCAGGCACCGGCATGGACGCGTTTGCGCATTGCCTCGAAGCATATAGCTCGCCGCATTATCATCCTATGAGCCAGGGTATAGCCCTTGAGGGCATGAGGCTGGTCAAAGAGAATTTACCACAGGCATATGCTGATGGCGCTGATCTTGAAGCAAGAGCGAATATGATGTCGGCAGCAGCTATGGGCGCAACTGCTTTTCAGAAAGGGCTGGGAGCCGTGCACGCCCTATCGCACCCTGTTGGTGCAGTTTACAACACCCATCATGGCATGACCAATGCTGTAGTGATCCCGCCGGTACTGAAACTCAACAGGCCTGAGATTGAACACAAGATTGAAAAGGCTGCTGCCTATCTCGGCATTGAGGGCGGATTTGACGGATTTTATGACTATGTAATGGCGCTTAGGATTGATCTTGGCGTGCCGGACAAGTTGTCCGGACTAGGTGTAGGTAGAGATCGTATTGAAGCGCTCACGGAGATGGCGCTGGCCGATCCCAGCTGTGGTGGTAATCCTGTTAAACTTACAAATGAAAATGTTCAGCAGCTGTTTCAGGACTGCATTTGATATATCCTATCCACCGGGGACAGACCACGGTTCAATAACCGTGGTCTGTCCCCGGAATACGAAATAAAAAAGTTTATAGAATCATGCAGAAGCCAGTGTCCGCAAACAGTTTGCCTCAATCCGCAGAATCGATAGACAAGCGTGCTTACAACAAGGCCCGCCTGTGGTCGTTTGCGGGCGCAACTTTTCACCTGACTGTTTCAGTAATTTTGCTGTTTCACTACGGCATCAAGCACGCACTGTTATGGTGGATCGGGGTGTTACTGGGCTTTACGTTTTATCGTTCAGGGTATGGATTCACCCGCGCCTGGCGAAATCTGATGACTCGGCAATCGACTGTTGGCGTACGTGCTCATCTTCTCTGGGTTGCCCTGGCATCCTGCCTGATATTTCCGGTTTTTCGTTACGGGTGGTTGGGTAATGATGTATTCGACATTATGCGCCCTGTAGGGTTAATGATGCTTGCCGGTGCCTTCATGTTCGGAATAGGTATGCAAATAGCCGGAAGCTGTACGTCCGGTTCAATGTATCGAAGCGGAAGTGGTCAGATGCGTTTATGGTTGTCAATCCTGGGTATTATTGTCGGGGCATTTTTTGCATCCCTGCAATACGGGAGCTGGACCGAATTGCCGATATTTTTTGTTTATTCCTACCAGCGTGAGTTCCCGCTAATTATTGCGATAGGTGCACAATTATTGTTGATAGGCGTATTGTGGCTGCTTTTACACAGGCTTGAGAAATTCTGGTGTGGCAGCGTAACCGGCATATTTGATCACCATCAGCCGCGGAGTTCACTTGCCGGAATTAATCAACATCTGGACGTTGAAGCAGGTACTTTGTCGGGTAAGAATCACTGGATCTTCGAACGCTGGACCCTCGGGGCAGGGTCAATCATGCTTGCAGTTTTATCATTAGCTGCACTGATTCTGCTTAACCGCCCATGGGTGATTTCACTGGCTTTTCCATTATGGAGCGCGAAGCTGGCCACTGCAGTTGGGCTTGAGTATGATTTTGAATTTTGGGATTACTGGGGTATCCCGCAAAATGAATCAATGTTGTCTCTGGGATTATTCGAGGACGTCACCTCATTGATGAATTTTGGCTTTATTCTGGGGGCAAGCTGGGCCACGTTAAGCCTGATCAAGCAGGCTTCGCACGCTAAAGCACGATCCTTTAATATCAAGGATTGTCTGTATCGACCGATGGTCACCTTCGTTGGTGGGCTATTAATGGGCTATGGTGCGATCATAGGTCTGGGTTGTAATATCGGAGGTTTCATCGCCGCGGTTATATCCGGCAGCGTGCACGGATGGGCATGGGTGATTGCTGCACTTTGCGGCACAATGATCGGTGTCTGGATCCGCCGGTTATTGCGAATTTAGAAATTCCCGGGGACAGACCACGGTTAACTTGCAATCTGATCTACTTAACAAAACTGCGGTATTTCCCGCAATAGCTATGGTTTTTAACCGTGGTCTGTCCCCGGTGTACATGCCGGTGTACAGGGATTCAAAGTGCAAACTAATTTTTAGAGATGACGTTTAGCACATCTATACGTGCCAGCAGCTGATCTTTTTTATTATTATCGTGCACATCCATTATTTCACGAAACCGCTGACTGAGTTGCTGTACAGTTTTTTTCAAATGCAGTTTCTCATCTTTATCTAGCTTGATACCGGCATCCAGCTTCTGGAAAACCTCGATTGATTGTGGCAGATAAGATTGATAGAAAGCCGAACGTTCAAATTTAAAGTTGGGTTTACGGGAATACAGATCATGAACCTGGGTAAATAACTGCAGCAGTTCCGGGTGCTTTCTGGCACTGCCAGACGCCAGCAGTCTTGAAAATTGTTGCTGGATTGCATCAGGAAATTCTTGCGCGGGATTTAAATCATAGGGCGCATCAGCAGGGATAACTTTCAATTCACTGCTTGATATCTGATCAATTACGCGAACTTTGTTACCTATTGTCAAAAATTCCGGCGTATCGCTACGCACTCGCCACAAGCTGTCGCCAATGCGTATTTTTGCTGAGTTATCATCAAAGACCTCAACGATGTCATAAAGTTTGCCGGTGTACCTTGCATTCATTATGTTCAGGTTTTCGATCTCGGGAATATCGGGCCTGTAATGCTTCCAGGCTCTATAAGCGGCTATCGAAAGCAGCGATAATCCACAAAAAATCACTATTGTTGAGGCAAAACCTAAACCGGGTAAGAAATAACTCAGTAACGATGTTACCAGTCCGGCAAGACCCAGCCACAAAAAATACCCATCAACGGCGAGCAGCGCCTCGAGTGCGAAAAAAACGATGCCCATTAGCAGAAAAACAACGGAGAGACTCATGTCAGGGCTCAGATGTCGCTTTCATTATTTACAGGCTTTAATTTATCCTGGGCCGATGTCTGCTCGAATATTTCTTTAATGCCTGCCAGAGAACCGATGATATTTGTTGCCTCGATTGGAAGAATGAGTGTTTTTTGATTGGGCGAGGTCGCGAGTGATTCAAGTGCCTCGAGGTATTTTGTGGCCACGAAATAATTGATCGCCTTGCTGTCACCCTCTGATATAGCTTCTGAAACCATGCGCGTGGCCTCGGCTTCTGCACGGGCTGCGCGTTCACGGCCTTCGGCCTCCTGGAAAGCGGCCTCCTTCATGGCTTCAGCACGCAACACCTGCGCCTGTTTCTGGCCCTCTGCTCTGAGAATATCCGCCTGGCGTGTACCTTCAGCCACGAGTATCTCAGCGCGTTTATCGCGTTCTGCTTTCATTTGGCGGGCCATCGATTCAACCAGGTCTGCCGGTGGTGTGATGTCCTTGATTTCAATGCGCGTTATTTTTACACCCCACGGTTCAACGGCTTCATCCACGACTGACATCAGGTCATTATTAATCCGGTTTCGCTCAGACAAGCATTCATCCAGCGCCATGGAACCAAGTACCGTGCGGATATTGGTCATTGCCAGGTTTAATATTGAGTTAAATAAATCTGCAACTTCGTAACTCGACTTGGCAGCATCGATAACCTGGTAGAAAACCACGCCATCCACCTGGACAGTCGCATTATCGCGCGTAATGACTTCTTGTGAAGGTACGTCGATAACCTGCTCTCGCATGTCATTCTTAGTGCCCACTGCATCAAGCAGAGGAATAAGTATTGATATTCCGGGTTTGAGTGTGCGGGTGTATTTGCCCAAGCGTTCGACCGTCCACTCAAATCCCTGGGGAACAATTCGAATTGCCTTGAAAAGCATGAAAAGGATGAGTAAAACAACGATAATAGGCACAATCGCCAGTTCACTTAAGAAATCGAACATGATAGTTTCTCTTGATGTTTAGCTGTTACTTGGGGATTATAAACATGAAATTCAATTTCAATGTCCAAATATGCAGATTTATCGGGCTCTTCTGCAAGGCCATGCACTATAATTTTAGCCAATTCAAATCAAGGACTGACAAATGATCGATCTGTTTTACTGGACAACCCCAAATGGCCATAAAATCACGATGTTTCTTGAAGAGACCGGGATTGAATATACAATCCATCCTGTTAATATTGGTCGCGGCGATCAATTTGAGAAGAACTTTTTAAAAATAGCGCCAAACAACCGTATTCCCGCCATTGTAGACCATAATCCTGTCGAAGGTAACGAACCGCTTTCTGTGTTCGAATCCGGCGCAATTTTGCTCTACTTGTCCGATAAAACCGGAGAGTTTAATTATCGTGATCTGCGTGGACGTACAGATGTATTGCAGTGGTTGATGTGGCAAATGGGCGGTCTGGGCCCAATGGCAGGTCAGAATCACCATTTTTCACACTATGCTCCTGAACCTATCGAATACGCCATAATACGCTATGTGAATGAAACTGCGCGACTTTATGCCGTACTCAATAAGCAGCTTGCCGTCAGTCAATTTATCGCTGGCGACGATTACACTATTGCAGATATGGCCAGTTACCCGTGGATTGCTTCGCATGAAAAACAGGCCCAGGATCTCAACGATTACCCGAATTTAAAACGCTGGTTTGAAGCAATCAAAGCACGTCCGGCAACGCTCAGGGCTTACGAAATAGCGCTGGAAATAAATCCTCCGGCGCCTATGGACGACGAGGCAAAAGCACTCCTTTTCAATCAGGATGCCTCGACAATAAAAAGCTAGCCCGCATTTCTCACCACCCTACTACTGCGACGGTCCCTTGCCACGTCCTGTGGGCATTTTACTCGGTCAGGGTCCTCGACATCGTGTCAACGATGCCTGCGGGCCCTTGTGCCGGCACATATGCTGATAACATAATGCCGGCCTTTGGTCGTAAACCCCATACAGGGCGCATCTTTTAACCGTCTCGCTACGAAGTCCGGTGAGAAATGCCGGCTAGACATATTGAATTTTAATGACCGCTAACCGGAAGAAACATCGGAATTAAAACAACAGACAAATGCCCGTTTTGGGTAACAAGTGTGCTTTAATAAATTATTGAGCAATTTTGCTAATGGGAAATCTTACCAATTGAACTCGCAACTCAAAACAGTCATTGATACATTGTTTACGAATCGGTCAAATTACCTTAAAAAAACCGAGTTATTCAAACGCGCTTCACTATCCGGTTTGGTGAACAGTTTTAAGTAAACCACCATCGTTCATGATTCTTAATCCCGTCTAGCTGTGAGTTCGATGCAATTTTCTCCGGCGTCCCGATCTTGTCGGTCGTGCAAGAGATGAAGTTTGCAAAGGCCGGGATAACCGTGGGGCAGTCGTCGCGAACGAGCTGTTGCATTTCGTAATACATTTCCGCACGTTTCGCTTCATCAAACTCCGCTCTGGCTTCCACGAGTAACTTATTGAAGCGCTCGTTTGCCCATGTCGTATCATTCCATGGCGCATCTGCAGCGTATGATACTGACATTACCCAATCGACAGTTGGACGACCGGCCAGGCTGCTGACATGCCAGGCTTTTTTCAATGGAACTTCTACCCAATAACCGTCTTTCGGCAGCTTTTGTACATCAATGTTTATACCCGCCGCATTAGCCGATTCCTGATACAGTACAGCACCGTCAACCCCCCCTGAATAAACGTCAGCGGCAACTAACGGTACGGTTAAGTTTTCCATTCCTGCCTGCTTTAGATGGAATCTTGCCTTATCCGGATCATAGACACGTTGTTCAAGCGATTCGGCAAAGTAGCGTTGATTGCGACCGACTGGATGGTCATTGCCTACGTAACCATGCCCCAAAAGAATCTTCTCAACCCACGCTTCACGGTCAATGGACAATTTCAATGCCATTTGCACATCAGGATTATCGAATGGCGCAATGGTCATCAGCATTGGATATGGAAAGTGGCGCGTACCGCCAACTTCAATGATGTTAACATTTGGTAGCCGCTGCAGAAGATGCAATGTTTTCAAATCAGGGTCTTCAATGACGTCCACTTCACCTGTTTGCAGAGCGCTGGTTCTCGCCATAACATCAGCTATGTTAAGCGTTTCAACGGCGTCGAAATAAGGCTTACCTTCCTTGAAGTAGTTCGGGTTTTTCTTTGTTAAAGCGCGTATACCAGGCTCCCAAGCCTCAAGTATAAATGGCCCAGTACCGATACCCTCATCCCACTGTTCGCCAGCTGTCCCTTCTGGCGCTATGACCAAGTGGTAATCAGACATCAAATAAGCAAAGTCAGCATTTCCGCTTGAAAGCTCCACAATAACCTTTTGTTTGCCGTCGGGCTTGATATTACTGATAACTTTCATTATCCCGGATACGGCTGACTTGCTGTCCTCGCCTCGATGTTGGTTCAGTGAATGGATGACATCCGCAGCTTCGAAAGTCTTGCCGTTATGAAATTCGACCCCTTGACGCAGGTTGAATACCCAAGTCTTTCCATCATCTGATGCTTCCCAAGACTCCGCCAACTCGCCGATAATGTTTCCTTCTGCATTGACCTCAATTAGGGTGTTTCTAAGTTGTGAACTTACACTAATCGGATGTGCAGCCTGTAAAGTTGCGCCTTCCAACGTGTCACTTGTTGCACCGCCTCGAAGGGCTTGGCGTAAAGTCCCTCCGTGTTTTGGTGTCAAGGCATGAGCCGATTGAAAGCCCATTGTTGCATTGATGGCGCCTGCGGCGCTCAGAGCCGCGGTAGTTTTTAGAAATCTCCGGCGATCATATTGATTTGGGCCGAGGGATTTGATGTTGTCTTTTGAATATGTCACTGTTTGCTCCTCTGTTCGTCCTTTCTAAATCAAGAATTTAATTCGGCAAGTATCTCATAATAATTGCGACATAATTTAAAATACATAAAACTCATGCTTTATGCAATCAAGTTATAATTCGAAATTTAATTGAACGAGCCAGCACAATTCAAATCCGACAGAAGGTAAATACACCTCTTTCACTCAACTCCATGAATTCAAGACATGTACGCTATCGTATAGACGCTATATCTAAATGTTGTTATTTTGGTTGCCAGAATAATTCACAATGCTATGCGCTAACAAATAGTATTGAACTCATTAAAATAATTTAGTAAGGGTGTTTAAATACTTAATAAAGTGTGTTGGTTTAAATGTTTCGACCCTGTCTTTTGTAATTCACAAAACGCTAGGGGTAGTGAGTAGGTTGCAAAATCTCGGGGTTGAAATATTTACCTGAAACCTAAGAAGAAAGTTACATTGTCTACGCACCAAAAACAATCGACAAACACCTAACGAAGCTATATTCATACCTCCTTACTTACATGAGGCATCAATCTGTCTGTTTCGTTCTTTACCACTCTGTAGCATTCGCAGCATAAGCTTTCCAGTTTTGGCCTATCCAGTACAGTGATGTGACCCTGTTTATATTTGATCACACCAAGGCTTTGTAATTTGCTCGCCGCATCGCTAACACTTGCGCGGCGCACGCCAAGCATATTAGCAATTAAGTCTTGAGTCATGACCAGTTGATTCTCTGATAGCCGATCCAACGACAATAACAACCAGCGACATAACTGCTGATCTATAGAGTGATGTCGATTACAGACGGAAGTTTGGGCCATTTGGGTAATCAATGCTTGGGTATAACGCAGCATTAATACCAACATCTCACCGTGACGATTAAATTCACTCATGATCAACTTGCCAGTAATACGGTAAGCGTAACCTGCACTTTGAACAATCGCCCTGCTGGTGTGCTTTCTCCACCTGTCAACACAGCAACTCCAAGCATGCCCTCGTTGCCAACAACGACAATTTCAGCGGTTGCGCCGTCCTCCATTTCGTAGATTAATGAAACAATACAATCTGTCGGGAAATAGACATGACTTAATTTGTCCCCTGATTCATAAATCACCATGCCAAGGGACATGGTGATCAGTTCAAGGTTTGGATAGATTCGAGATTTACTATCGTCGTTTAAAGCGGCCAATAAATGGTTCTTATTTGGCGCGGCTGTATGTTTAAAAGAATCAGTCATTGATTCCTCCTGCATAATAAATTTTTTTCTTGGTATCCTATGGTGAGCAGTGTGTTTCAAATATAAAGATAAAACGCCGTTTAGCTTTAAGGGGCCCCGATGTTTGAAGGACAGTATGCCGTTACACAATTCGGCGGCAGTTTGCTCTAAAACCCAAGAGTAACTCCTCTAAATAATTCCACTTTTATTGACATTTTTTTAGGGCGCTTAATTTAGTGATTGTTGTGGCAATCTTTCATTTTTTTAAATTAGGATTGCAATGCTGACCAAGACAATCACTGCTCGGCAGCGTTACTGGCTGAAGCACGTTAAGGGGACCAGTCACCACCACAGTGACCGGAATAGCGCCTGTCACGGCGCTGCGCGCAATGCCGGGTGTACGATAAAAAAGCCCTCTCGGAGAGAGGGCATAAAACGTAAGTGGGGTGTTAGCCCGCATTTCTCACCGGACTCCGTAGCGAGACGGTTAAAGGATGCGGCCTGTATGGGTTTTACGACCAAAGGCCGGCATTATGTTATCAGCATATGTGCCGGCACAAGGGCCCGCAGG
>JAHEKD010000070.1:7350-8853 GCA_024638545.1 Gammaproteobacteria bacterium | reverse complement strand
TGAATTGTTGTAACGATTAATGTCCAGCCTGTAGGCTGCATTGATCCGTTCAAACGACAGATTGGACAGATCGTAGTAGCGATCAACGTTAAAGGCAGCAGCCCGGATAATCTGGCTATTCTCACTCAATCGCAGACTTAATCGCAGATGATTTTCAGTTTTACCTATAACTGAGCAATCAAGGACCTCAAATGAGTTGTTAAAGACCGGTGACTCGAAGTCCGGTCCCCATGGCCCTGAAAATTGAATTAACCGGCCTGTTTCAAGGTTAAAATCATCGCTGTTGAGACCCCCATCAGTCTCGATACTGGCGGTGATAAGTTTATCGGCATGGTGTGAGCGGATGTGCTCGTCGAATAATGCTTTGAATGTTCTGAAATTATCCCGGTCAAGGCTCAATCCGGCGGCCATCGAGTGACCACCGAAACGTTTTATAACACCTGGCTGATCGGCATCGATATAGGCGAGTACGTCGCGAATATTTACGCCGTTTATTGAACGTGCCGAACCCTTTAGGCAGTTGTCATCGTCAGCGAAAATGATTGTCGGTAAATTGAAGCTATCCTTTAGCCTTGAGGCGATCAAACCCACTATACCAGGGTGCCAGTTGTCGGCATGAAGGCAAATCGAGGCCTGCTGATCTTTTTGAAGGTTTTCAGCCAAATCAGCAGAAATTTGCATCGCTGCCTGCCGGTTGGATAGCTGCTCTTCAGTTCTACGCTGTTCATTAAGTTCATTTAACTGATTAGCCAGCTCGAGTGCGTGCCCGCGATCGCCGGTGAGTAAACATTCAACGCCTATCGACATATCGTCAAGCCGTCCGGCTGCATTGATTCTTGGTGCGATCTTGAATGCAATATCAGCCGTCGTGATTTGATCAAGTCTGCATTTTGATATCGCCGCCAGCGCCTTGATGCCCTCGCCACATTTTGAACGCCGTATTCTTTGTATTCCCTGACTGACCAACAGCCTGTTGATATAGTCAAACGGTACAACATCTGCTATCGTACCCAAAGCGACAAGATCCAGAAACTCAACCATCGCTGGTTCCCTGATGTCGACCTCATCAAACCAGCCGAGCTGGCGCAAGTGCGCCCGCAAACCAAGCATTAAATAAAATGCAACACCTACTCCCGCAATACTTTTTGCGGGAAATTTGTCGTCCGCCAGATTTGGATTCACGATAGTGTCCGCCAGCGGTAGCGCTGCCGCCGGCAAATGATGGTCAGAGACGATAACACTGATGCCGAATTCATGGGCCAGCTTAACGCCATCAATGCTGGAGATGCCGTTGTCGACAGTGAGAATTAAGTCCGGCTGGTACCGCCGGATAAGTTTAACAACCGCAGGGCTTAATCCATAGCCAAATGTCATGCGGTCCGGAATGAAATAGGCGACATGCTCGAATCCGAACGCCTGTAATGCCTGCATGACTAACGCAGTGCTGGTTGCGCCGTCTACATCGTGATCGCCAACAATGACCACACGCGCCTGCGCTATCAG
>JAHEKD010000070.1:3270-7340 GCA_024638545.1 Gammaproteobacteria bacterium | reverse complement strand
TCACAGGCCATCGACATGCCGGTCAGCAGACCGGGGTTTGGCAAGTTACTCAAACTGTAGTCAAGCTCGGCTGACGATTTTACACCGCGGTTGGCATAAATTCGATTCAGTAATGGATGTATTGAGGGATCGTTAAGGTCACTCAGTGCACCACGCTGAGTGACCTGTTTTTCGACGATCATTCAAATAGCAGTGAGTTTAATATGATTGCGTTTACTTAAGCGCTTTTTTCATTAACGCGCCGATTTCTGCAGGATTTCGTGTTACCCGGATGCCGCACTCCTCCAGTACGCTTATTTTCTCTGTAGCAGTACCCTTGCCACCGGAAATAATCGCACCTGCATGGCCCATGCGCTTCCCGGGCGGCGCTGTAATTCCGGCAATAAATCCAACCACCGGTTTGGTCATGTGGTCTTTGACCCAGCGCGCGCACTCCTCTTCGTCCGTGCCGCCTATTTCACCGCACATCACCACCGCCTCGGTTGCCGGATCGTCGTTAAACAGTTTAAGCACATCGATATGCTTGAATCCGTTGACCGGGTCACCGCCAATCCCCACACAGGTCGATTGCCCTAAACCCAGCTTGGTGAGCTGATCCACCACCTCATAGGTCAGTGTGCCCGAACGTGACACCACGCCGATAGGGCCCTGTTTATGGATATAGCCAGGCATGATGCCAATCTTTATTTCATCTGGAGTAATCACTCCCGGACAGTTAGGGCCGACCAGCAGCGTCTTTTTCCCCTGCATTTTATAACGGGTTAATATCATGTCTTTCACCGGCACACCCTCGGTAATACAGATTACCAGATCCAGTTCGGCCTCGACGGCTTCGTCAATCGCTGCAGCAGCAAACGCGGGCGGGACATAAATCACCGAGACGTTCGCGCCCGTTTGTTCCCGGGCCTGGGCGACCGTGTCGTATACTGGGATATCTTCATAGACCTGACCGCCTTTGCCCGGCGTCACTCCGGCGACAAAACACTCTTTGCCATACGCATACTCGATACAGTTCTTGGTGTGAAACAACCCTGTTTTGCCCGTCATGCCCTGGGTCATTACGCGTGTATTCTTGTTAATCAGGATAGACATTAATCACCTCCTAAAGATGCATTGACGACTTCTTCTGCGGCCTCAGCCATGGTGTTGGCCGCAATGATTTCGAGTCCGGAATTGGCCAGAATTTTCTTGCCCTTGTCAACATTCGTACCTTCCAGACGGACGATTAACGGCACCGATAGATTTATCTCCCGCGCCGCCGTGACCAGCCCCTCTGCAATCACATCGCAGCGCATAATGCCTCCAAATATATTCACCAGGATCGCACTAATATTGGTGTTTTGTAACATAATCCTGAAGGCCGCTGTCACCTGCTCTTCCGTTGCACCACCGCCAACATCGAGAAAATTTGCCGGTTCACCGCCATAAAGCTTGATAATGTCCATGGTGGCCATCGCCAGCCCTGCCCCATTTACCAGACAGCCGATGGAACCATCAAGTGAGATATAGCTCAGCCCGTACTTTGATGCCTCTATTTCAGCCGGATCCTCTTCATCCAGATCACGGTATTCCTTGATGTCCGGATGACGGAATAGCGCATTGCTGTCAAAATTGAACTTCGCATCCAGCGCAAGCACCTCATCCTGATCGGTCACAATCAGGGGATTAATTTCCGCCAGCGAGGCATCTTTTTCCCAGAACAAACGATACAAGTTCACTAATAAATCAGCGCCCTGTTCAACCGCTTTATCCGGAATACCGATATTCCGGGCCAGTGTGCTGGCATCGTCCAGGGTTAAGCCAACGGTGGGGTCAATCACAACCTTATGAATTTTTTCCGGGGTGTTGGCGGCAACCTCTTCAATATCCATGCCGCCTTCCGAACTGGCCATCATCACCACCCGCTGCTGGCTGCGATCAATCACCAGACCAATGTAGAGCTCATCCTTAATCGCCGCCCCTTCTTCAACCAGCAGGCGTTTTACCTCTTTACCTTCAGAACCGGTCTGGTGAGTGATCAGGGTCATGCCGAGAATTTCCTGCGCGAGCGTTTTAACTTCGTCCAGTGACTTTGCGACTTTTACTCCTCCGCCCTTGCCGCGCCCGCCGGCATGAATCTGGGCCTTGATCACCCAAACCTCTCCACCAAGCTCCTGTGCGGCGCTGACGGCCTCATCGACTGAAAAACAGGCCACGCCCCTGGGTGTGGGTACCCCGTGTTCGCGAAGCAATTCCTTACCCTGATATTCATGGATATTCATGCTAGGTCCTCTTAAATGGTCTGATTTATTAAGTTATATGTTCATGAAAGCGAAGAATTATAACGGTTTATAGCCATTTTTGACACAGGCAAGAGAATCGTTGATATTAGACATTTCCTGTATCAATATCGCGCCCCGGATCAGTGATCCATTCACTCCAGGAACCGACATAGAGCTGTCCCGGATTCAGTCCGGCGTGTGTGCGTGCAAGTATGTTATGGCAGGCTGTTACACCAGAGCCACACATCGTAATTACATTAGATATTTCAGCAGGTTGCCGGTGAATACCCGATAATTCCTGCCTGCTTAAAAAGCGGCCTTCTGAACTTAAGTTATGATCAAATGGCAAATTCACAGCCCCTGGGATATGACCTGACCGAACATCAATCGGTTCTGTTTCACCATTGAAACGTTTACCGGCCCGGGCATCGGTGAGTAAGGTATCAGGATGATCGCTGAGATTTTCTATGTCTGCTGTAGACACCCAGAGTTTATCGTTAAAATTTGCCTTAAAACCGGATTTTTTAAAGCTGACGATCTCTGTGGAAAGTTCGTTTTGGTTTAAAAGCCAGGCCTTCAGGCCGCCATCCAATACGGCTGCCTGGTCGATTCCTGCCCACTTACATAGCCACCATAAACGTGCAGCAATTGAACCAAATGCATCGTCGTAAATGACTATCTGGCTGGTTTCGTCGATTCCCCACAGCTGGAGCTGGTTTTCAAAGTCACGTTTCCCCGGCAACGGATGCCGGCCGGTATTTTTTGACACCGGGTCAGCTAGCTGTTTGTTCAGATCCGCATATTGGCTGTTTCTGATATGGCCCTGTTTAAAGGCTTCAAATCCTTTATTCTCATCAAGCAAATCAAACCGGCAATCGAAAAGTCTCAACTCAGGGTGATTTATGATTTTTTTTAACTGTGAGGCATTAATTAGGGTTTTATAGGCCTTTGTCAAAGTCGCTGTCACTGTACCAGAGATGGTTCCATGTTTTATGGCTGAATATGCACTATAGCTGAATTTACACTTATGCAAAAATATAATTTATTTCTGGAAAATGCATATGTTTGACTCGATAAAGACAGAGCGTAGCTGCAAGGCTACGCCCTTGCCATCAAACCAGGATGGTTTGATTATCATGGTGAAACTGCCGCAATGAACTCACCACAAACAAATTATATATCAGTAAGCTTCAGGCTTGATGAAATCCCGGTTAATTCAACTTGACAATTATTTAACGCTCTATAACGCACTATTGATAAGGACCACCATAACGCAAGCCTCGTTGAAGCGTGTTGCCATCTGCAAGACCTGATCTGAACTGTCATCTTGCTTTGATGACATGAAAGAGACAGCAATCGCGTGTGCGTTGAACGGATTCGTCGTTAATACAGCCTAAGGTTTTCCACTTATTCTTGCAAACGGTGGCGCCCTATCCGTTATCTGACCCATCATCACGGTGCGGTTTTTTCGTGTATCACTCCGGCACCGGTGATCGGAAATGACACATTTGTAACTTTTGTTTACACATTTAATGAAATTGATAATATATGATGCTCTTAGTGGTTTGTTAATTATTTAAGTTTTGAGGCACCTCCTCCCGCATATCAACGTGGCGTAAAATTAATACCGCGCCAGCTGGTGTTTGTTGAATATACATGCAATTGGTGAACTCCTCAAAATGGTATCAATGTTAACCATGTAAACGTTAAGAAAATCTAGTCTTCTCACTAGATATACAAAGTAAAGATCAGTAAGCAAGTAGATGACAGTGAGTCATCGGAAATTTACTTTTATCCAGGAGATAAGAC
>JAHEKD010000070.1:0-3260 GCA_024638545.1 Gammaproteobacteria bacterium | reverse complement strand
GTACAGACTTCAAGGATTTCCGCAAATTATTAACAGGGTGTTATTACGCCCGCGGGCTTATAAGCAGTTTATAAAAATCACCTTTTGCAGAAATTTATCGAGCTTAGAACAATTTCATTTTCAAAATGCATGTGATGAGGGTGTCGGCATGAAAAGTCACAACATCAGGCATATTGTTAAAGAACTTGTGAATACCGGTTACATGCTGATGGTTTTCATGACGCTGCTATTAGCCGTTTCACAAAAGGTGAATGCAAGCGAATTTTGCGGCGAGCCCCAGATTAATTCTGAAACTAGTGCAGGCCTGTATATCTGGAAGGATTGTGAAAGAAGAAATTCTGCCAAGAAAGAACACTGGTTTATCACAATAGCTGCGGGCAGTAGTAACGAACATCAGCTCCATACTGGCAGTATCCAGTCACAGATGAAATTAAACCTCATCGACACAGACTCCCTTGAGACTGATGATATTGTTTTAGTTGACAATGGAGTGATGCCGCGGTTAATTAGTTTTCAATCTACAGTCATGGACAATGATACAGATACTTTCAGTTTTTTTCTTCAAAAAAATAGTAACCTGGCATTGCTTACTATTGATGAAAACGTTTCGTTGAAAATTTATGCGGGCCAGAGCAAAATTAGAGTTTTATCCCCTCTTGATCTTAGACAAGAACCTCTTGCTGCTGTTCCGGTGCTGACTGTAGGCGACGTCGTCGCCAGTGAGGAAGACCAGCAGGTAGAGTTTACTGTTTCTTTGAATCAGCCCCCGGGTTCTGGTAATACCGTGAGTTTGAATTTGTCTACGCAGGATGGAACCGCCGTCAGCAACTCTGACTATAAAACTGTAAATATGAATATTAAGTTTACAGACGATCAGGTAATTCAAAAAGTTATTGTTGAATTAATGGACGATTGTCTGGCAGAACCACTCGAGAGTTTTAACCTGATCGTGAGCGATGTCGAAGGTGCAAGTATCACAAACACGGTACAGAGCGCCACTATCGTCGATACGGACGTGAGCTATTCGAATGCAGAACTGGGTGAATACGGCTATATCTCCATAGCAGAATTTAATGAAGGTCAGCCCGATGGTCAGAAAGCCCGGCCAAATGACAACATTGATGATACACAAGCAATCCAGGCAGCAATCGACAAGGCCATAACTGAAGGTAAAAGTGTCTTTTTTCCACAGGGTGAATGGCAGGTAAGTAATACCTTAAAAGGCATGATGACGCTGACTGAAGTAGCACCGGGAAAATGGAAACAGATCAATCGAAATCATGTAACGTCGCTTATCGGTTCAGTCTGTGGTAATAAACGCCCCAAAATTGTTTTGCAGCCTACCGACGATAGTTTTGATGATCCGGCGACTAACTACACCCGTAAACCGGTGGTCTGGATTTACTCTCAAAACCGTGATGGCGTAACCAACAGTTTTCATTCTCCAACAACTAAAGGCTCGGTTGATCCAGAGCATCATCAAGCCGGCATTTCGTTCAATCAAATAGTCAGGGGCATTGATTTTGACTTATCCTCAGCAAATACCAGTGGTGCGATCGCGATACGTCATCCCGGCTCTCAAGGCAGTTCAATTTCTGACGTCAATGTCGACCTGGGATCAGGCCAGAATGGGGCCTACTCTGCATTCGACAATCCGCCGGGACAAGGCGGTGGATTATACAATGTCAAAGTTACGGGCGGCAATTACGCGGTGACGACCAATAGAGATGTACGTTATCCGGTTATTGTGGGTGCAGAATTTATCGACCAGTCTGTTGCAGCAATAGATCTAAGTGCCCATAGCAGTCTCGTTATGACAGGATTTCATATTAAGAGCAGGTTTTTAATAAACGGCATTCAGATGTCGAATTTTTGTTCCGGCTGCGGGTTTGCAAATAATGTAAACCTTATCGATGGCGTAATTGACCTCGATCACAGTCAGTCGATTGCGATTAAAAACAGCGGCGATAAAGGCATATATCTGGATAACGTATATTTTCGCGGTGCATCTGCATACGAATTATTTCTCGGCGCAAACACACCTGACTACTGGTATCAGGGCGAGACCCTTCATGCTGAAGACTTTATCTATTTAGGCAAGAAATCCGCAATCTCCGACAACGGATTGTTTTCTCCTGATAGTGCAGGCCAGCAAAGAGGAACTATCACCCTAGCTGATACAAGTCCACCATTGAATGACCTGTTTGCCATACACATCTGGGATAGCGATTTCCCTTCATTTGAGGATGATGATGTGGTCAATGCAAAGACAGCAACAGATATGCACGGAAACCTGTATAGTTTGGGCACCGCTGATGATACAGTTGCGCTACAAAACCTGATCAACGACCATCAGAAGATATTTCTACCTTCCGGAACCTACACTGTCAGCGATTCTTTGATCCTGAGAAAAGATACCGTATTGCTTGGGGCTGAGAAACACTCAACCAGGATACGTGCCGTTGGTGACTGGCCGTTGGGCGCGCCAATAATAAAAATCGACCCATACCTGGTGGAAGCCGATGCGCGCGATGCGACAACGATAGTCGCAGGCTTAAATCTAATCTCTTCGGGAGGAGGAGCTGATGCAATGCGAAAAAACTCATTCCTGCACTGGACTGCCGGGCGTAATTCGATTGTCAGGGACATTTCAGTTGGCACTGAGGCGTATCACGGGACTGCTGCCAGCGATGAGCAGATCTCCAATACGCCGGCATTTTACATACATGCAACCGGCGGTGGCAGATGGTACGGTGTCTTTGGCGAGTGGACAAACCTTAAATTCAATACAGGTGAGCCAGGATACCGGGCGCTTAAAGTTGAAAATACGCTGATGTATTCAGAGCCATTACAAATCTACGGACTCAATATTGAGCGCAACCGCTCGAATCCGCAGATGGAAGTTAACCATGCTGCTAACGTCAGTATCTATTCATTCAAAGTCGAATCCCATTATGGGCCGCTGGCAGAAGATAAAGCCAATGATCCACTGCATATTAGTAACGCTGAAAATATAAAAGTAATCGGTTTGACGGGTGGCGCAAAGCCTGAAGATAACGTCATCAAGATTCGCAACTCAACGGATATTGAGCTTATCAATATTTCCTCAGTGCTCCCACAAAGTGACTACATGGCGATAGATACGGGTTTACACGATTCGATACCCGGGACTATAAATGCCTACCTGTTGGGTACGGTCCCCTAGACCATATACGCATTTCTCACCACCCTACTACTGCGACGGTCCCTTGCCACGCCCT
>JAHEKD010000069.1 GCA_024638545.1 Gammaproteobacteria bacterium | reverse complement strand
TGGTCGCCTTTCGAATTCTGTGATAGGTGCAACAGCGACAGATGTTGCCGGACAAGGCGTTAATAATGTCATCATCGCTGGGGTCTGGATTTGCCTTCAGCAAGGCCGCTGCAGACATTATTTGACCTGACTGGCAATAACCGCACTGAACAACTGCGAGTTCTTCCCAGGCCTGCCGTACGGCTTTGCCCTCTTTTGATTGCAGGCCTTCAATTGTGGTGACTGATTTACCCTCTGCTGCACTCACCGGCGTCACGCAGGAACGGACGGGCTGACCGTCAAGATGAATTGTACAAGCGCCGCACAGCGCCATCCCACAACCAAATTTTGTGCCCGTCAGTTTCAGGTGATCGCGAATAACCCACAGCAAGGGCGTATCACTTGATGCGTCAACGGTTTGCTCTGTATCGTTTAAATTGAATTCAATACTCATATTTCTCCTCGTAGTAGCGAATGAAAACTGAATTGCCGATTTACCCGGCAGTAACCTGATTATAGTGGATTGGACCTCTCGCATGGTTTATCAGAACTTGATTCACGCAATTTTAACCCTCACATTTAACTCGTATTGATACAGTTCCGCAACTTTATGCTACGAGAGCGCCACAATGTCAAATCTGTCGCGGTTAGTCATAAGATCTATAATACCTGGAAAGTATAGTGCAGTAAATCTGAACCATCTGTGATAGCTCGATAATTTCACAGACTCTTGATCGCACGATCGCCAGCTGTTTTATGTAACCTGAGTCATCAGATCTGCACGAGACAGGTCAAACACATACACGTAGGGTAACAGTGTTGACAGGGTTCAGATTCCTCTCGCCGCTCATGCCATGGCTGTTGTAATGGGGATGAGTCGGCACTAACAGGCAGAATCCTGCAGTCATATAAATAGCAGATACACGGCAAACCAGGCACGCTATTGATTTATGTAAGTTGCTGAATGAAAATAAACTATTTACTAACATTGACGAGAACTTTATTCAATACAGGTATTTACTGCGTTTATAATTTTCTTCGTTGCGGCCCGGATTCCGGATTTAGAATGTGTGTTTTTCTGGCTTTAACCGGTGACTCGTTTCTGCCTCTGCGCAATCGTCGACGGCCGTTTTAAATTTTCTACTCCGTAATTTCAAAAATCCGTGTTGAACCACTGAACTCAAAACTTACAATCAGCAGCGGATTACCGTTTGGGCTGTCTTCTGAGCTGACAAACGTAATCCCTTCGGGTGCAATATCGCCTAACTCTGTGGCTGTGTTCGTGTAATTAACGAAAAAGGGCTCAGCGGGTTGGGTTACATCATATGTTATTATACCGCCTGTACGTTCAAGACCCACAAAGGCGTATTGCCGGGCATTGATACGCCCGGTCGCTACACCCTCCGGTTCTGAACCCTTGTCATCACTTCGACTATCAAAAGAGTTTGGTAATCCCTGTGAATTAAAGCTATCCCTGACAGAAGATGCAGTGATAAATTCAAACTGGCTGTGACTGTCAAATAGCCTGTCTCCGTGTCGATTCAGGATGGAAAGCGATCGCGCTCCATATGAGAATAGATAATCATAATCACCGTCTTTATCAACATCGCCCAATGTATTGGTGATTTTAAGTCGTCCGAGATTGTCCTCTTTCTGTAATTCTGCGGCGTTTGGGAATCGCTTATTATCCAGTGTAATATCTTCAATCCGGTCCTCTTCAGAAAAACCGTCGTAATCTCGGGCATCTCCCTCATTAGCAATAATAAAGTAGGGGCGTCCATTACTGGTAAAACTAGCAATCGCATCAGGTTGATACATGCCATATACCGGCCAGGAATTTATTTCGATTCCGCTGTCCTTATCGCTTGCATCAATTGCATTTACCGGCCTGTTGTGATTCTTGAAGCCCAGGCCTGCTACAGATTCGATACGGGCACGTTCTACGTCGACAATCGCAACGGCATTATTTTCCTGTAAGGTGACCATCGCTTTCCAGCTGTATCTGTAGTCACCGCCGCTGCGAGCATGCCGGTATCTCCGTGATTTGTAAGCTGCAATATACTCGGGTTCAAAATCCTGGGCCGCCGATGCATTCGGTCCAAAAATCCGTACGCTTTGTCTATTGCGTACAGGCGTAAAACGGTTGAATCGCGCCGTTCTTACATCGGACTGCTTTAATCTGGTAACATCTTTTTTTCCGATTTGGATAATGCTGATGGAACCTTCCGGATCAATGCTGTAATCATCATCAGGCTCGCCCTCGTTCGCAACCAGGAGATATTTCCCATCCGGTGTAAACGTCAACATGTCAGGCAGGGCGCCTGTCTTCAGTTGATTTAAGAAGCGGTAATTCGCGGCGTTAAAAAAAACAACCGAACCCGGGTCTTGTTTTGGATCGGATTCAATTGCGACGGCAAGCAGACCATCAATTACAGCTACACTGTTAGCGGCACTCCCATATGCAGAGATTTCTATTGAGTGATTGTAGAGGGGATTACCCGGATCTGACAGGTCAAGCACATCGATACTGTCCGTTGACCCATTGACCACAAACAGTTTCTGGGTAACAGAATCGAAGGCATTTATTTCCGCGGCATCTTCATCTGTCAATCCTGTCTCGTAACCACCGATGGGTGTCAGGGTCACACCGGCGAAACAAATGCAGCTGTAGATAATCGTTCCGCTAATCAAAACGACGTTATTAATTGATTTCGTAACTGAGTTCATGGTTTCCTTGTCGATATATTCAAAGAGGGCTACACGATAATACATTCTGAATATTACAGTTTTATGTCAAACTGTATCAGTTGTTGTAATAATCTGGAGTCTGAATCCATTATCAAATCCGAAATATTAATCATCGCCGCCAAATCCCGACGACATTATCAGTCGCTCGAAAATGTCAGCTTGCCAGCTCAAAACCATTCGCTGATCAGCAAGAAAAGTCTGAAAATAACGGGCAGGCAAAGAAGCCTGAATCTGGACAAGTGTTGGATGACATCTGCTACTATAAAGGCTGATGTTAATGAGCTTACAGGTTAAAATAGCAACCCTGCAACGAGCATAAATGCATGAATAAAAACCAATCGCCACTTGTTTTCGATGGACATAATGATGTTCTTTTGAAACTTTATCGAAAAAATGATCCGGCAGCACATAACTGTTTTATCTGCGGAGACAGCGGGCACCTTGACCTGCCGCGAATGCTCGAAGCGGGATTTGGCGGCGGTATGTTCGCTATGTTTGTTCCCTCTGATATCGACAAGGAGATTCGCTATGAACAAATGCAAAAATCGTCGTATGACTTGCCCATGCCCGAAGAAATGCCAATCCACGAGGCGTTACCTGCTGTCCTTGCCATGGCCGCAATCCTGCATCGCATTCAAAAAAACTCTAACGGTCGGGCTATCATCTGCAAGACTGCGGGGCAGATACGCCAGTGCTTTGCAGAAAGCACTCTGGCAATGGTCATGCACATGGAAGGTGCGGAGGCTATTGATGATGATTTCAACACGCTTGAAATACTCTACAATGCCGGGTTGCGCTCAATTGGTCCGGTCTGGAGTCGATCGACACGGTTTGGTCATGGCGTTCCGTTTCGTTTTCCTGCGTCGCCGGATACAGG
Organism: Gammaproteobacteria bacterium; assembly: GCA_024638545.1. GTDB lineage: Bacteria > Pseudomonadota > Gammaproteobacteria > Arenicellales > JAHEKD01 > JAHEKD01. The sequence continues at coordinate 5,302 of JAHEKD010000069.1, read as the reverse complement.
TCCGGGTTTAACCGATTACGGCAAGGCGCTGATAAAAGCCTGTAATGAGCTTAAAATGGCGATTGATTTGTCCCATTTAAACGAGAAGGGGTTTTGGGACGTAGCCAGGTTAAGTGACTCGCCATTAATTGCAACTCATTCAAATGCACATTCGATTTCACCTCACGCGCGCAACCTGACTGACGCTCAACTCGACGCAATAAAAGAGACAAACGGTATGGTCGGTGTCAATTTCGCCACAGCCTTCATTCGTCCGGATGGCCAGATGAGAGCCGATACCCCGCTGGATTTATTGATACAGCATCTCGATTACCTGATCGACAGAGTCGGTATCGACAACGTGGGCTTTGGTTCTGATTTTGACGGTGCCATGATACCGCAGGATATTGCAGATGTTAGCGGTTTGCCCGCCATGCTTCAACGGATGCGTCAGCATGGCTATGATGATGAGACAATGGTGAAACTTTGTAATGAAAACTGGCTAAATGCACTACAACGCACGTTTGGTGAATAAGGTGTCGGCGATTATTTCATCCCGTTTTTTTCAGGCTGAAAACCGGGACAGCAAATCGCGGGGCGTTTAATGGTAATTGAGGGTGAATGTTTCTGTGGCAAAGTTTCATACAAAATTGAGGGTTTACTGCGTGATGCGCGATCATGCCATTGCTCACGATGCCGTAAAGCATTCAGTTCACAGGCTTCAGCCTATGCACTTTTGGATCCGGAAGATTTTACATGGGTATCAGGCGAAGATCTTTTAACGACTTATATTGACAAGAATGAATGCGGATTCAAATTTTGCTGCATATGTGGATCCACGCTTTGCGGTGTTGTCGGCGGCATTATTCACGGCATTACCCTGGGCTGTGTCAGCGGCGATCCAGAAGTTCAGCTGGGCAGACACATCTATGTCGGATCAAAAGCGAGCTGGGAAATTATCCCCGAGGGTGTTGTACAGTATCAGGAAGATGTGCCTGAAAAAAGATAACGATCAGATACCGTGAATATCATTAATTTTTTCTGCAGATACACTCGGACCGGTCCGGTGTCGACGTTGCAGATCAGCTAAATGGGATCATCGATCAAGAAAATTGCAGTCATGGGAGCAGGGGGCACGGGTGGCTGGCTGGGTGCCAGGCTGGCGCTATCGGGCCTTGATGTCGGTTTTATTGCACGCGGCGATCACCTCAGTGCTTTAAGGCACGATGGACTCAGGGTAAGTGGCGCTGACAGCCTTTACCTGCCCCAGGTTTTTGCCACCGATAAACCTGCAGAGATTGGCATTGTGGACGTTATTTTCTTTTGTGTCAAAATATACGACACGGAATCGGCTGCAAGAATGCTTTCACCCCTGATCGGGCCGCGGACATTTTTGGTCACCGTGCAGAACGGCGTAGAGAGTGCAACGAATATTTCAAGGATTATAGGCGGTGGTCGAACGCTCTCGGGAGCCGCTTATTTTCCTGCGAATGTAGCTGCACCGGGAAAAATTAACTTTGTCGGACGTAACCAGAGCAAACCGCATATCGCCTTTGGTGAGCCGGGTGGGGGAGCAAGCAACCGGGCAGTTGAATTAGCCCGTTTGTGCAGGGTCGCAGGAATAGACACTGATGTCTTTGATAACACGGAATCGTTGATCTGGGAGAAATTTTGTCTGGTTGCGTCAACGAGTGCGACTACGGCGCTTACGCGGCAGTGTTTTGGTGCAGTGACTACCGATCCGGATATGCGTTGGCTGCTTATACAGACAATCGCAGAAGCTGCCCGTGTTGGACGTAAAATTGGGGTAACACTCGCGGATGATCTAGAAAAACGTGTACTAGTTTATATCGATCAATCTCCACCCGCTGTCAAAGCCTCCCAACTGGTCGACCTCGAGCATGGCCGACGGCTGGAACTGGAGGGACTATCCGGCACCGTGGTTCGGCTTGGCGTACAAACCGGCACCCCGACCCCGGTTCATAAGACAGTTTATGCCGCGCTGAAACCCTTCGTTGACGGGGTCAGATAATAGCTTTCTTGATTAAAAATATTCGTTGATTTCAATAATAAGAAGTGCGGGTTAGATTCATCTTTTATTATGCTGTTTGGCGGTAGCGAGCAGTGTACACATAATAATGAGTGTCACAAAATCAATGCTGTTTATTAAAAATGACACTCACGGAGGTGCCTGCGCCCACTGAACTGTCAATATTGAGTTGCCACTCAAAACGCTCACACAATCGCTTAACAATGTCCAGGCCCAGCCCATAACCCGGAGAATCATTAGCGAGCGAGGTGCTGCGTTCAAAAGGTTTAACGAGTACGGGAATTTCGTCGGCAGACATGCCGTGACCGGTATCGGCAACAATCACACTTTGTTTATTTATTGTAATGTCAATCTTCCCCTCCTGCGTATAGTTGCAGGCGTTACGAATCAGGTTGCCCAAAACAATGCCTACGGCCTGCGCGGGAGCACTGACGCTCAGTACGTCATTTGAAATCACTTTCAGGCTGACATGCTTGTCAATATTGTGCGAACGGTCTATTTGCTCAACCAAAAGATTTACAAGATCGTTGATGACGACAGATTCTGCCAGCTGAGCTGGATCTTCGCCTCGTGCCAGTAGTAATAATGTTTCAACCAGCGAATTCATGTCCTTGGCCGTGGATATGATTCTGGAAATTGCCTGTTGCTGTCTCTGCGTTAATGTTTTGTCTCTTGCCAGAAGTTCTGAAGAGCCCAAAATTACGGTGAGAGGTGTTCTGAGTTCATGACTTGCATCGCGGGTGAATTGTCTCTCACGCGTAACGAGTTCCCTGATTCGGCGGGTGAATACATTCAGGGCATCAATAAGCGTTCGCACTTCATCATCGGTGTTGATCGTATTCAAGTGATCAATTTCCAGCGCGTCCAGATCATGTTTCGAAAAGTCAAATTCACGAACAATATTTGCAAGCGAAACCATCGGTGATAGTGTTTTACGCGACTGTCGATATGAAAACCATGCGGAAATATAGATGACAATCAGCGCAAGGCTCAATGGCACGACTCCGAAATAAAAACCGAGCTTGCTTACACTTTGTTCATCAAAAATCAAATACAGCCGATCCTTATCACGATCTTCAACATAAATCAGCGGATTACGATCATTAAATTCCACACGCCCAAAACCTGGCTCAACAGATTGAATTGCCTTCGGGATTCCCGTTAAATCGCCGTTTCTGGCAATGAATCCTTCGAGGTTGTCAGTGTTCGGTGTGGATTGATCAATATTCGTGCCATAAAGTGACCAGAAATGCTGCGCCTCACCTTCCAGGGCCTTTTTGACCAGCACCTTTTCCACAATATTAGCTGCCGCGTAAACACCTAAAACCGTAATTAAACTAATGAAAATTACCTGCAGCACAAACACGCGCACAAGTTTGCTGTAGATGCCAGTCGGCCTTCTGCCATTGGTTAACTTCATGGGTGAATCTTAATGCATAGTGGTTAAAATTGCTTGAATTATGGTCAAGCAGTTGTCTTCACGTTGTGTTGACATCGGGTTTTCTATTGTGCGAGTGTAACAAACTAGTTTTCGATGCTTGTGACTACAAGAAATTTAATACTTATAGCAATGGGATGTCTACTTATGGCTGCATGTTCAACAGCTGCGAAAAAATACGGCTACGTGTCCGATTATAACGACACGCTCGAATCCGTTGACGGAAATAAACCCGACATGGCATATCCGGATGAGCTTGCTAACCTGATCAGGCTTTTCAGTGATCTTAAGAGTGATAACGTCAGCCAGCAGGTGATGGATACCTATTCACAGACGCTGTATTTTAACGACACACTCCACACTTTCACTGACCGCGATAAGCTGGCAGAGTATTTAATCGATGGCGCCCAGCGGGTCGACGATATATCAATAGCCTTTCACGACGTCGCAATTACCGGTGAAAACTACTATGTGCGCTGGATTATGCGGATGCAGTTTAGAGTCCTGAGAAAGTCAGTTGACTCACAGTCTATTGGCATAAGCCATATCCGATTTGACGAGGCCGGAAAGATTAATTTCCACCAGGATTTCTGGGACAATACGGCCGGATTTTTTGAACACTTGCCTTTCGTCGGCGGAATGATCAGCAGGATAAAGGCATCAATGAAGTAAAATGCATGGACGTTAAGTTAGAAAATCGCAATATCTGGATTACGGGCGCATCTTTCGGCATCGGGCTTGAATTGTCAAAAGCACTGCTCGCGAAAAATAATAAGCTGGTGGTGACCGCCCGATCAAGGTCCGTACTCGAGCAGCTCCAGTCAGATTATCCGGAACAAGTTACAGTCCTGTGTTGTGACCTTGCAGATGAGGACTCTGCCGGAAAACTGAAAGCAGATCTTGCTATGTCGTGCAGCCATCTCGACACTGTCATTCTGAACGCAGGTATTTGCGAATACGTTGATCTGGACGATCTCGACATTTCACTGGTTGATCGCGTCACGCAGACAAACTATCTTGGCTTCGTACGCAGTCTATATGCAGCGATACCCATGCTCAGAAACTCCAGTAATCTACCCCACATTGTCGGTGTCAGCAGCGCATCGGCGTATGTTGGACTGCCGAGAGCACAGGCATACGGTGCCAGCAAGGCAGCCATGCGACACTTCCTGCAGTCACTGAGACTTGATATTTTTTCCGAAGGGATTGATGTGAGTATTGTCTATCCTGGATTTGTCGATACGAGGCTGACTCGTGCAAACGACTTCGAAATGCCTTTTCAGCTGACAACACAGCAGGCAGTTGAAAGGATTATCAAAGGCGTGGAAAAACGTAAAAAGGAAATTGCTTTTCCAAAACGACTCATCTGGCCTCTGCGTATCATGTCCATGCTGCCAGCGGCAGTCTACACTGAACTTGGACAGAAAATGGTCCGGCAAAATTGAAGGTAATGCTGAGGAGATAGAACATGAAGATAGCAATCATTGGTTCAGGTATTTCAGGACTGTCCTGTGCATACTGGTTAAGCCATCGTCACGAGGTGTGCGTATATGAATCAGCCGAAAGAATTGGCGGGCATACGGCCACAGTTGACGTTGACATTGGAGGTGATAAATATGCGATTGATACCGGTTTCATTGTTTTTAATGACTGGACTTACCCGATCTTTAACCGCTTAATCGACGAGCTAGGCGTGAGTTTTAAACCGACGCAGATGAGCTTCAGTGTTAGCGACAGAAAAAACAATTTTGAATACAGCGGCACCAACATCAACACCATGCTAGCGCAACGCTCTAATTTATTGCGGCGACGTTTCTGGAAGATGGTCAGTGAGA
>JAHEKD010000068.1:5876-8923 GCA_024638545.1 Gammaproteobacteria bacterium | reverse complement strand
CTACCTTTCGCTGCTAGCCCGCATTTCTCACCGGACTTTGTAGCGAGACGGTCAAAGGATGCGGCCTGTATGGGTTTGACGACCAAAGGCCGGCATTATGTTATCAGCATATGTGCCGGCACAAGGGCCCGCAAGCATCGTTGACACGATGTCGAGGACCCTGACCGAGTAAAATGCCCGCAGGGCGTGGCAAGGGACCGTCGCAGTAGTAGGGTGGTGAGAAATGCGGGCTAGCCTCCATCGCGGCAAATTTTTCCAGTATGCAATACAATTAGATGTGACAACTTTCAGGACAAATAAAGTCTTTAAATGATTAACATTCAAACCTACCAGCAACTTGGCCATACGAATCATGGCTGGCTGGATGCAAGACATCATTTTAGCTTTGCGGGTTACCATAATCCCAGACGCATGGGGTTCGGCAATCTCAGAGTCATTAATGATGACACCATTGACCCAGGCACTGGATTCGGAATGCATCCGCACCACAACATGGAAATAATTACCTTTGTTAGAAGCGGTGCAATAACCCATAAAGATGACAAGGGTAACCAGGGCAGAAACATTGCCGGGGATGTTCAGGTCATGAGCGCAGGAACGGGTATATTTCACTCTGAGTATAACCTGGAAAACGAACAGTCCACTCTATATCAAATCTGGATAGAGCCAGATGAATTAAATGTGGCTCCCCGCTGGGAAACTGCCTCTTTCCCGGCAGATCTGCAGGATAACCGGCTCAGTTTGCTGGTTTCCGGCAGCGGTGATGCTGCCTTGACTATCAATGCGGATGCCAGAATTTATGCGGGTCGATTAGCAAAAAACTGCATCGCAACGCAAGGCATTGAGCATCAGGCCTATGTACTCGTCTCTGATGGGCAGATTGAGCTTGATGGTTTAGTCATGAATAAAGGTGACGGTGCGCAGGTGACAGCGCAATCAGAGGTAACCATTAATCCGCTTTACAATGCTGAAGTTTTATTGCTTGATGTGTCGAACGGCAGGTTTTAGATCTTGACATTAAATTGACGACCAGACTGTAGCATAGCCAGTAATTAACAAAACGGAATCACGATGCCTAATAATCTAAAATCAAGCTGGAAAACGAGTATCGAGGACGGTGAATATAAACGCAAGGCCTCACAATTTCGACATTGGGTAACCACCGATGGCCGTGCAGGTATCAGCGGAGACGCTGGCTTCAAAGCCGAGACAGATCGTTATCATCTTTATGTATCGCTTGCCTGCCCCTGGGCCCATCGAACTTTGATCTTCCGACATCTGAAAGGTCTGGAAAAAGTAATTACAGTGAGCGTGGTACATCCTGACATGCATGATAAGGGCTGGAGTTTTAAGAATGATGATGAATCACAGTCAGTCTACGGCACGACCGGGGACACGCTTTATGGCAGCGAGTATCTTTCAAGTCGCTATCATGAAAGTGAAGACGACTATCAGGGCAATATCACCGTGCCCGTGCTGTGGGACAAGAAACTAAAATGTATTGTTAACAACGAATCGGCTGACATTATTCGCATGCTTAACAGTGCCTTTGATTCGATCACAGGTAATGAACTGGACTTATATCCGGCCCACTTACGCTCTGAAATTGATACAGTTAATGAGCTGGTCTATCATTCTATCAACAATGGCGTATACAAGACCGGTTTTGCGACGACGCAATCGGCTTATGAGCAAAACTGCAAGCGTTTATTTGCAGCACTCAATAATATTGAGGCGCGACTCTGTGCTCAAGCATTCCTGGCAGGCAATGAAATAACTGAAGCCGACTGGCGCCTGTTCACCACCCTCATTCGTTTCGATGCGGTTTATCATACTCATTTCAAATGTAACGTTCGCTTAGTGAAAGAATATGAATACATTCATCCCTACATGCTGGCGCTATATAATCAACCCGGCATAGCCGAAACGGTGAATATGGCGCATATAAAACGCCATTACTATGCCAGCCATTTATCAATAAACCCGTTCGGCATCATTGCCCTGGGCCATGATCGAATTGGTGAATAGATTTAATTCCGTTTTTTATCATGAGTGTCCGCGCTCATGCCGGCTTTGATGCAGATATGATCTTCACGATTGCATCCGTCACCTGCCCAGGTTTATGCGGCGCCTTCAGTATCGCCTTTAGTTTCACCTGCGGATTCCACAAGAGCATAAACGTAGAGTGATCCACAACGTAATTTTCATCCTCGGGATTTTCTGGAACGATAAATACGACACCAACTTTGCCTGCCAGTTCCTCAAGCGCTGCCGGATCACCTGTCATCGCTAAAAATTCGGGATCAAAATAGCTGACATATTCTTTTAATCTGGCAGGCGTATCTCGATCTGGGTCTACAGAGATAAATGCAAAACCAAGCTTATCGGCAGTTTTTTCGGTTAACATAGATTTGATTTTTTTCATATCACCCAGCGCAACCGGACAGGCGTCGGGACAAAACGTAAAACCAAAATATACCAACCACCATTTACCCTGCAATCGCTCTGCAGTGATAGACTGGTTATCAGAATCAATCAGTTCAAAATCACCAATCTCTCTGGCCTGCGGATAAACGATGCCTACGTCCTCGCTGATAACGACGCTATCATTTTGCTGAACAACCGCCAGACGGAATCCGATCACCAGAGCCGCTATTCCTGTTAAAATCGTCGTGGATTTAATAACCAGTGAATTCATATTTCTTTTCTTACCGGCACAGTTATACTGATGGCTGGCAAGTCTTGCAGTTCAAATTGAATCTCTACTTCATCACCTTCCTGCAAAGACTGGTTCACACCGATCAGCATTAAGTGCATAGAACCCTGTTTTAGCTCAACAGTCTGACCAGGTAAAATTACGAGTTCAGGCAATTCCCGCATTGTCATCAGGTTTTCTTCCATTTTCACCTCATGGAGCTCTGTCGACCTTGATGCTGTAGATGATACGCCTGTAATCCTGATCTCGGATTCACCCGAATTTGTGATCGTCATGTAAGCAGCAAGTGTAGGAGAGCCAGGTGGCATCTGCCTGATCCAGCTGTTATCAA
>JAHEKD010000068.1:1454-5866 GCA_024638545.1 Gammaproteobacteria bacterium | reverse complement strand
GCTAACGAAATCACCAAACCCAGAGACAGTACCTGTTTTTTCGATACTCTATTTACAATAAACATTACAACCGCCATTTTGATACCGCTTACACAAAGATCTGGTGTCCTTAAACCTCAATATCAAGTCGTCTTGCAAAAGTAAGCGTAATTAACTCCGGTAGTATAATAGAAATTCTACGACACGAAATTATCTTCAGGGTCTGCATTATTTTACGTTCAGTGACTACCTGTGTATGGCCTGAAAACTCCATCACGCACAATTCTCCGGCAGTAAAGCAAACTGCCTTTGTTCAGCTTCCTGCGCGAAGCTCTAAACCATGAGTACCAGCACTATCCTGCGATGGACGTGCGGATTTAATCATCTGGTTCGGGGTCCACTGAGCAGCAGCAAATTTCCTGCCAATGACAATACCACGCCTGCTAACGCCAAAAGGCTCCACTGATAGTTTTCAAACACAGTTGAAATAATTAATGCCACAATTGGGAATATAACTGTTACATACGCTGCGTTTCCTGCTCCGATGCGTCCGAGCAGAGTCAGGTATGACCAAAATGCGATCACAGAGGCAAACATTGATAGATAGATTAAGGAAATAATATAGCCGGCCGAAAAATCAAAATTGAAATCAGAACCCTGACCTATTGAATAAATACAGGTCAGTATACTCCCGTAAATCATACCCCATGTGTTTGCCTGGATAACTGGAATACCGTGTCGTTGACTGCGCATCGACGCCATATTTCCCAGTGAAGCAGAAAACGATCCTGCAAAAGCCAGCAGTACGGCAAATGTAGTCGCCTTATCAAAATTTAATTTTTGCAGTTCAGGTAAAAAAATAAGACATATACCTGATATACCCATTATCGCTGCTAAAAAGAATAACCCGCTGATGGCTGAGTGGAAAAATACCGCACTATTTATCGTATTAAAAATCAACATGCTGGTAAAAATAACGGCAATTAATCCTGTCGTTAATACTGAGGTGGACTGATAAAACAGCAGATAATTGAAGCTGAAAAGAAAAAAGCCCTGAATTAAAAAAAAACCATGATCAGATAATTTGAATTTCAGATTCAATCGTTTGAACTTGCAAAAACAGAGCATAACCATACCGGCCAGAAAGAATCGATAGGCAACAGAGATATCTGTTGATACAACACCAAGCTGGAACTTGATGGCATACCATGATGTACCCCATATGAGTATGGTAAGCATATATAGAAACAGATTGCTCACCTGGATTTGTGCCATCTATTCAGGCGTCGAGCACAGCTTTAATAATTGATTGTTTCGGCGAGCAGTCTCGCGCAGACCTCACCAGTGAAACGGCCTCCTGCAGAGTCATATTTTTGTACTTACACAGGTACGTAACGGCTACAGATGGCGCCCGTTCCTGTCCGGCTGTACAGTGGAGATAAAGTCTGTGCCCGACGGCTATCATTCGATAGATGGTGTCAACTGCACAAAGCAAACGGGCCTTGAGATCCTGGTCATCGAAATCAACAATAGGATAGCGTGCAATCGGCAGCTCTATCTCATAACTGGCTTTTTCTAATGCAGCAAAATCTATGTCCCAATTACGAAAATCGTCATCAGTTTGCAAGCTGACAATACCCGTAGCGCCCATTAACCTGATCTGATTGAGGTCAATTACAGTTCTTGGGCAGGTCCCGACAAACAGTTCCGGGGTTATTTTTGAGAACTCAATCATTCGTCGCAGACTAAAGATGCGCTACCCGCTTAATGTTCAACCTGATTTACTGATTAACTCTTCTGCAGCGCATTATAGGCCTTAGTAAAACCGGATAATGAAACCGGCACATTGAACTCCCTTCCGCCCAGATCAAGAAATTTAATATTGAGCTTATTGCCTTTTTTGATTGCAGTCAGGAATTTTTCGGTAACACCAACTTCAATATGACAGCCGATTCGATTACAAAAAACATAGGGTAGTCGTGATTTTTCACCGTCATCAACCTGAATCTGCATGCCCTCTGGGAGCAATGTCCCAAGCGGTGTCGTCATTCTGAGCAACGGTTTATCAGAATCGGGAATATGGCCGATGGCAATGTAGAGGATTTCAGCATCTTTATCCTTCACGAGAATAGTTTGTGAGCTGTAGCAAATTTCACTGTTGGTATTTGGGTCGGTTTCACATTGATTGGCCCAGCTTTTGTATGTTGTTGCCTTGCTGTCAGGCTCTTTTATCAAAAATTCCTGAGCAAACGCAAATTGTGTTAGCAGCAATGGTAGTGCAATAATCAATTTCATCATTTTCATTACTTAAATAGAAAAATCCTGTCTGTATGGTAATTCCCGGGACATGTATTATAAACCCTCCTCGAGTTGATTTCTGCAAAGACTTGTCTATGCTGACCGCAGTAACACCTATATAATTGCAGCAGATATTTGGAGTAGTCCGTGCAATTTAATCTTGGGAATAAGATATTAATGTGTTTCCTGCTTGTCATCATGGCAACAGGGTGCGCGGGTCGTGAATACCCTGGTACTGACAGTGACGATGCTGAAATTCAAACCAGTAAAAGCGATCCATGGGAGCAATATAACCGCACCATCTATAAATTTAACGATAAACTGGACAAATATGCCCTGAAACCGGTGGCAAAGACCTACCGTAAAATAACGCCAAGGCCGGTTGAAACCGCTATTTCCAATTTTTTTGACAATCTTAAGCAGCCGCTTAATATTGTCAATAGTCTGCTCCAGGGGAAAATTAATTACGCTGGAATAAGTGCTGGCCGGTTCGTAATAAATACGAGTATCGGCATACTTGGTTTTTTCGATGTTGCTGACAAACTAGATATCCCGAATCACGACGAGGATTTTGGTCAGACGCTTGCCGGCTGGGGCGTGCCTTCCGGCCCCTATGTTGTTTTACCCCTGTTCGGACCGCGGTATTTGCGGCATTCCGCTGGCATGGTGCCGGATTTCATTTTGAGTTCATACTACTCAATCGGCGATGGATCGACCAGATACGGATTATTAGCAGCGAATATAATCCAGCTTCGGGCTCAATTTCTGGATATCGATGATCTGGTGGCGCTGCAGCTCGATCCATATGTGTTTGTCCGGGAGAGTTATCTGCAGTTGCGTGCGGCTGATTTGAGAGACATGAAAGGATCTCTTGGCACCGGTAACGAATTTAATGATGAATTTCAGGATGATTTTGAAGAAACCGATAAAGCTGACATGTAAGCAGATTTGTTCGCCCATCAATTTACCTTGTTAATCCGTCTATGCATCTTGTTATCGGGGATATACATGGCTGCTACAGGGCATTCAAGAATATACTCAAAGAGTCAAAATTCAGGCCCGCGAGGGATCAATTGTGGCTGACGGGGGATTTAGTCAACCGCGGTCCCAATTCGGCTGACGTCGTTCGCCATGTAATGGATCTCGGTGACAGTGCCAAAGTCGTGCTTGGTAATCATGACCTTCATTTACTTGCGGTTGCCGCCGGCGTTTCCAAGCCTAAGCGAAAAGATAATTCACATTTGCTGCTGGAAAATGCTGATTCTGGCCGGTTGATTGAATGGCTGGCGAGCCGGCCCCTGGCCCTTTTCAATCGTAAACATAATTTTTTGCTTGTCCATGCCAGTATTCATAAAAACTGGTCAACAGATGACACGCTGCGATATGCCGGTGAAATAGAAAAAATATTAAACAGCGATTCCCGTATCGATTATTTAAAAAACATGTACGGTAGCAGACCGGCTAACTGGAACGATAATTTAAAAGGCTGGGATCGATTGAGAGTTATTACGAATCTCCTTACACGTGCCCGTTTTTGCCGACTCGATGGTTCGCTGAATTTAAAGTATAAAGGTCCACCGGGTTCTCAGGCTGAAGACCTGTTTCCCTGGTACGATATCCCGGGCCGTAAAAATGCAAGCCAGCTTATTGTGTTTGGGCATTGGAGTGCGCTGGGTTATTCATATAATAATAATACGCTATGTCTTGACAGTGGTTATTTATGGGGGGGCCGGTTGACTGCTCTTAAACTTAAGAAAAATAAATCCAGAATTATTCAGATTGAACATGACTAACTCAGACGAAACACAGCTCAATGACTTAATTGAGATCCAGGTTAATGTCCAGTATCTCAGCCAACAGTCCCAACCCGATAAAGACGAATATGTGTTTGCTTACACCATTAGAATTCAGAATAATGGTGATGAAAATTATCAGTTAATTTCAAGACACTGGGTGATTACTGAAAGCGATTTTAGCATTCAGGAAGTCCATGGCGAAGGCGTTATCGGTAAGCAGCCAATTATTGAACCCGGAAAAAGCTTTGAATACACGAGTGCTGCTATACTCAAATCTGAAGTAGGTACAATGAAAGGGTTTTATGATATGGTTTCTGAAAATGGTCAGCTTTTCAAGGC
>JAHEKD010000068.1:0-1400 GCA_024638545.1 Gammaproteobacteria bacterium | reverse complement strand
GTTAAATGGCAGGTCCCGGTGTAAAGGCACTGTAAAGCCACCACTAAACAGTCGTCCGGATTTATAATCATTCTCATGACACAGTCTCTGGTACGAATTTTCCTTATTGCTATTTTTGCAGTACTTGTTGCAAACTGCGCATTATACAAAACTGATATAAAAAACGGTGATCCACTGCTGCTTCCGGAAAACTGGGAAACTATAGACGCAAATGGAAATATTACCACTGGCTGGCTAAGTCAATTTAATGATAAGACTTTAAACCGTCATGTTCGAACCGCACTTCAGAACAACTTCGATCTCCAGATCAACCTAGAGCGGCTCAATGCGGCGATAGCCAATGCCAGAGTCACCAATGCGAGCCTGTTCCCTGATATTAATGCCGGTTTACAGCGAAACCGAACCAAGAATTTCAGCATCAACGGTGACGGTAATGTCGTTGCTGAATATTCCACGCAATTCCAGGCCGACCTGGGGATTAGCTGGGAGGCAGATCTTTGGAACAAGCTCAGTGACTCGAGCCGCGCCGCTGCCCTGGATTCCGAGGTCCAGGCGGCGACTTATCAAGCTGCAAGGCTTTCACTTGCGGCGAGCGTTGCTCAAACCTGGTTTAACACTCTCGAGTCTGCAAATCAATTTGAACTCAGTCAACGCCAGTTTAAGAGCCTGGTTGAAGCATTGGATATTGTGGAAAATAACTATCGGGTGGGTTTAACCAGCGCCCTTGATGTGTTTACCGCGAAATCAGATTTGGAAAATCAAAAAGCACTGGTTGCCCAGTCGAATCAAACGCTGGCACAATTAAAACGCAATTTTAATCGTTTACTGGGCCGCTATCCGTCGGCACGGCTGGATATCTCCAGGGCAAAAATCCCGGAATTTATCGATAACATCCCAAGCGGACTGCCATCGGAATTACTGTTACGCAGACCAGACATTGTTGCTGCACGTAAAAACTGGCTGGCAAGGCAATACAATCAGGAAAACGCACGCAAGAACCAGTACCCTTCATTTAAGCTAACCGGCAGGTCGGGCCTGAGCAGCGACAGCTTGAGTAATTTACTGGACAGTGATGATTTATTCTGGTCTTTAATAACCGGATTTTCACAACCCGTTTTTAATGCCGGAGGCCTGAAAGCATTGGAAGAACGTGCAGGTGCGCAAGCACGGCAAGCTCTGGCTGAGTATGCGAACACAATCCTGGATGCGTTCGAAGAGGTTGAAAATGCGCTGGCGGGCGAACAATACCTGCTGATTCAGTACAAAACCACTAAATCTGCGGCTGAACTGGCAAAAACTGCATATGACATTTCTCTTGAACAATATCAGCGTGGCCTTGTCGAATATGTTACGGTATTAGCGAACCAGCGGCAGTATTTCAGCGCTGATTCCAGGGAGAT
>JAHEKD010000067.1 GCA_024638545.1 Gammaproteobacteria bacterium | reverse complement strand
CGGTGTGCTCCCATTACAATTTGCTCTATGTCCAGATCTTTGGCCGCCTCGACTATTTCACGGTAAACTGTGCCATTCTCTACGATAACGCCTGCCTGCAGTTCTCTAGGTATGTGCTTGTCAGCAATTTCCTGTAGTTTGACCGCTGCCTCGTCTTTCCATTGCTGCATGGGATATTCGGTTGAGCCGTGCATTTCACCGCGAATTGCGTAACGCTGATCTATGCCGGTAGTTATGCCGGAGATTACGGTCATTAAATATATCCTGCTGCCTTCAAGACCCGTTGCCATGTCAACGGTTTTTTTGATTACACCTTCCCAGGACTGTTCATCAGCCAGATCGATTGCCGCTAAATAGTTTGTCATAATTATTGCTCCTTATTTATCTGTTACTGATTATTCGTCGTCTGGCATTGTAAAACTGCGTGGACTTGGTAAAAAACACAGGTAGATTATCCAGATTGAGAAAATTATCATTAAAATGTTAACGACAGAAACATTGATACTGAAGGGTAGAGATTTGTCGACTACATTGACCACCGGTACCAACGATGCATGGATAGGTAATGCCGGATCAACGACGTCGCTTATACCAATTGCATCACGAATTGCGGTGACAGCGCCAGCACTCACAGGAACAACACCGGAATCGCCTGTGCCTGTCGTACCCGGGCCCACTTCGCCTGCACTTTGAATTTGCTCCACAGGTCCCGCCAAAACAGATTGTGTGTTTACACTTGAAATGGGTTGATACTGAGAGGAGTAAGTTCTTGCTGCAATGGTGGCTGGTCGAATAAAGCTGAATTTGGCAGTATGCCCGCCTTCCGCCCATTCATCAATGCCAACCAGTCCAACTGATGCATTAAGCAAAGCGCCAGTAATTTCCCGGCCACCCTGTTGTGCCATGATGAATACACCGTCATAATCGCCGTTTACCAGGCCTGCGACTAGATCAGCCATGGAACTATCTGATCGGATAATTTCCACACTTTCGGATGAACCAAGAGAATGTAAAATCATGTCCAGCACAACCGATGAACTCGAACCCTCAGGGCCGGTTGCTATCTTGCTCATCTCAGAAATTGAGCCGGCACCATTTCGCAACCCAATTAAGTGTGCACTCTTGTATCCCAATACTGCAAACGCCTCGGCATTTTTATTGGCAACCGGACCGCTGTCTCCCAGGGAATAAAAAGCCTCTGCGCCAACCATTGCAACTCTGGCCGAGCCGTCGGATAACGCCTGTAGCGGTGAGGGGGTATTTGAAATTTTAATATCACTGCCTGAAAATCCGGCACGTATCGCCCTGAGTGCTTTAGCAGTGGTACTGCTTTGCCCGACACTGGGATCGGCTGCAACCAGAAGCTGCTCAGCGCCGCCGGTATCTGCGCCCTCAGGCAACAAACCTTTAGAAACCAAAAAGGAGGTAGCAACAGAAGCAGGTGTTTGGGCATCCAGGTCAACGGCCTTGTTCATAGCCTGCATGTCAACTGCAGTTATAGCGCCTCCGAGCTTTTCCAGTATCCCGGATAAACCGGGGATATTCGTCAGAGCTTCAGTACGCACCAGCGGCATGGATTCGTATATAGGAAAAAACTTTTTATCATCTTCGAGAATCACGAGTCCGTACTCTGCAATCTGACCATCGGTAGCGAAAAGTTCCGCAACGTCGGCTGATTGATCCAGTAGCGCGGAAATTTGCTGGTCCTTTCCTTCTGTGCCCGTATCAAATGTCAGCGCAGTGCTGCCGGTGATGCCGTAGTGACGGTTCATTTGCTGCAGACCGTCAGCCGGGCGCTCAAGAAAATCTTTTTCGATGGCGAATCTCACAGGATCACTCAAAGAGGCCAGATCACTAATCTTGCTTACGCCTAATTCCTGTGCCCGTTCTTCAGTCATGACCATGACATAATCATTGGAAAACCCAAAACTGTCGGCAAGCTGTAGTCCCTGGGATTCGAATAACTTATTGGCCGTTTCTGTTGATCTTGTGCTGTCGCTGGTTGGCGCCTGCCCTAAAAACGTTAAGCTGGTGCCGTTGTATTCAGGATAGAGATCGATGATGCCCTGCTTGGTCGCTTCCATCATTGTAGCGGTAAAGCCAAACGACAAACTTCGCTGCACGTCAATGCCTTCATTTTCGGCCAGCTGGGCGATCATCTCTGCCAGCACCATACTTTCCGTAAATGGTTTGGAACCCACTGTTAGTTGAACTTTTTCTTCCGCACAGCCAATCAAAGTCGCGGACAACAGGCCTATGCCAATATATTTTGTAAATTTAGTTAACATCATCTTCATTCTCCTTAAGCGGGTGCTTCAGCTTTATCAGTTTCCGCGGGTTCCGGCATCACAGCTCGTACCTTAGTGCTGGATTCCTTGACCATGTGGTCGTCACGGACAATCCTGAAAAAAGCAATAAGCTGCAGCATGATAATCACCGTGAACGGGATAGCGCCGGTTATCGCCATCGCTTTGGCAACCGTCACGCTTTCAGTTGCGATAGTAGCCAAAGTAATGCCGCTGATAATCAGCCCCCATGTGAGCTTGAGCTTGGTAACAGGATTCAAGCTGCCGTTGCTGGTCATCATGCTGATGACAAAGGTTCCCGAATCGGCGCTGGTGACCAGGAAAATGAAAATCAGGCACACAGAGAGAAAATTTAAAACAGTTGTGCCGGGAAAAAATTCAAAAAATGCAAATAATGCAGCCGATACATCTGAAAATACCTTTTCTGAAATACCTGCACCAAACATTTCAATATGAATCGCAGCACCACCGAAGGTGGCAAACCAAAGCATCGATGCAAGCGTTGGAACACCGACCACATAAATAACAAACTCCTTGATTGTGCGGCCGCGGCTTATCCGGGCTACGAATATGCCGACAAACGGACCCCATGCCAGCCACCAGATCAGGTAGGTTAGCGTCCAGCCATGAAACCAGTTCCATGAAAAAGTTTGATAACTGTAGGTTTTAAAGGATATTGGAATAAGTTGAAACAGATAATCACCAATCGAATAAACAAACACCTGTAGCAGGTAAGCGGTCGGGCCACCGAATAGAACAATCAGCAATATGCCAACAGCCGTTATCATGTTGATATTGCTGAGTATTTTTATGCCCTTGTCAACGCCGGTACAGGCAGACAGCAAGAAGCAAACCGTCATAACGGCAATTATGATGTAACTCATTGTCGAAGACAGGGCAGTACCAAACACCGAATGCATGCCTGAGCGCACCATCAGCGTTCCCATGGCCAGGGATCCTGCCAACCCAAACACTACTGACAACACCGCAAGAATGTCCGCGGTTCCGCCAATTGCATTCAATGTGCCTGGTTTGAAAATATTCTTAAATCCAACCTTGATTGGCGTAGACACCATTGAAGGCAGATTCAGTCTGAAGGTGAAATAGGCAATGACAAGTGCGCAACAGCCATAAATAGACCAGGCGTGCAAACCCCAGTGAAAATTTGTAATCACAAATGCCTGTCGCGCTGCCGCTGCCGTGCCACCTTCGGTATCCGGTGGGGTTACAAAATGGTAGATCGGTTCGGCAACGCCCCAGAACAAGAGACCTGAGCCCATGCCCGCAGCAAACAGCATGGCGACCCATGAACCTGTGCTAAATTCCGGCACCTCATCATCGTGACCAAGCTTAATTTTGCCGTATTTACTAAATGCCAGCACCGCCATGATTACCAGAAATGTGGTGCATAGCAGCAAATAAAACCAGTCCAGCGCGGTCAATACGTAACTAATAAACCCCTGTGCAGCACCGGTCATGGATTCAGGGGCGAATATGCCCCATGCCGCAATCGCACCGGATAATGCCAGTGAAATAGCCATTACCTTATTCATAGCTTATATCTCCTTTTATGTAATTCTTGATTTGATTGAGTAGACGATTTTGAAGTGCCGAGTCGATACATTCTGCATTTATATCTCGATCAGATACAATAATTTACAGTATTGCAAAAGGGGAATAAATAATAACTAATCTCCTCTGATTTTCTCGTCTATGTTATGTATAGGCTAAATCAATTGCCACGAAACAACCATATCACCTAATAGACGCTAAAATCAAATCTTAAAGCGACGTAAATTTATAAATTAACGGAACACATTATTAATGTAAAGAAAATATTTTTATCTTTAAGAATAATTTGCTTATAAATTTTCTTCGGCCAGCTTGTAGGCAATATAGTATTTGTTCACATTCGCCACATAACGAACTGTCTCCTGACCAATTTCTCGTGCAGCAATTCGCTCGACGTTTGAAAACCACTTGTTAGGATCGTAACCTTTGTCAGCAGCAATTTCCCGTAATTCAGCAATACGGGCAGGACCAGCATTATAAGCGGCCCAGGTAAAATCAACCCGATCTTCAAGCGCTATTTCCGGTGATGTAAAGTACCGTTCACGCAAATAGGCCAGATATTTGATACCGGCGTTTATATTTTTTTCCGGGTTGGAAATATCGGTAATGCCAACAACGTCCGATGCAGCTGTCTTTGGCTTGATCTGCATGATGCCGACAGCACCTGCGGGACTCACCACCGACTGGTCGAGCCTGGATTCCTGGTAGGCCATTGCTGCGATTGAAAGCCAGTCAAATTCGTATTTTTCAGCATATTTCTGGATAACTGATTTATATTTATCCAGACGTGATACTTGGTTTGGAGTGGTCGGGTTATCGATCCATTTGGAATTTTCGTAATAGCGTTTGAAAAAAATGTTCCCAAGCAAACTGCCTTCACGTACTGTCTCGATAAATCCGTTTAAACTAGCCAGCAGATCTACTGACTCCTTGCGCACGGCCCAGGCAATCTGGCCGCCCGAATTAATAACGAGATCCTCGCGAACTTTCAAGTTAGGCAAGACACTCTCCCAGGTTCGGGCTTTAAAGTCATCAGCAACTGTTAATGAGTATACATTGGCGTTAAGCATTTCAAATATATCCTCGGTTGAAAGTTCCACTTCTGCCTCGATGATGTTCAGCGGTCTCAGATTTTTGTCCTTAAACTGATCATTCAAGTTTTCTGTATGCTCGAGATAACTGCTGCCGGCAAGCAAGTAAAGCGTTTTTCCGGACAGGTCATCAATTGAATCCAGGCCGCTGTAGGATTTGTTTTGCACCACAACTTCATTTACGTTGGATATATATGGTTCAGTAAAACTAACAATTTTTTTTCTCTCGGGTGTGATTGTAAAATTAGCGATTGCAATATCACCACGCCCAGCGACCAGCTCGCCAAGAATGTCTGCAAAAGGTTTTACGATAAATGTGGCCCGAATTTTATCTGATTCATTAGCAGTATTTCTGTTCAGGTATTTTTCGTACTCACGCATGATTTCATAATCAAAGCCCCTGAAAGCCGGTCCATCGAAGAAAAAGTTAGTATTACTGTAAGCCACCAGAACTCTCAAAAGGCGACGGTCTCTTATCTGCATTAAGTCACCGAATGCGGGTGTTGATACTCTTTCTATCACGGCCTGTTCCGTCGTGGTGTCAGACGTATCCGCTGCTTCAAAGGTGGCAGTCTTATTTGATATTACTGATTCAGAGACGGCTGTCTTACTTGTCTTTGCCTGCTGTGATGGAGAAGTCGTTTCAAGCACACTTTGCAAATTATTCGACGAGTAAAAAATTACAATAGTTACTATCAAGCATGTAAAATACATTAGAAACTTCAATCTTTTCATTTGCAGATTTTATTCACATCTTCAATCAGTTATAACAGATATAAGCACAAATTGCTTTTAATCGATAACAGCAGCTCACTCAACCTGTCTGGCATATTAGTATTATTGTAATATGAAGGGCAATGGTAGTTGAATTATTAATCTATAGCTGTATCCTGTGAGGGCTGCCGGGATAAATCAAAATAAATCAGTAACTGTAAAATACTTCACAGAGACACTATAAACACGTTCCAGCATGCGTTTAGGCAACTTATCTGCTGTTTGTCGGTTTTGGAGCTGATAAGCACTAACCAGAAGTTTTATTGCTGAATATACAGGCGTTAGAGGGCACAAAATTCTTAACAAGCCAACTGATTATTGAAGGCTGTGCGGTTCTGTGATATTGTCCGTTACCATTTTTTATAGACCGGCATGTATTAGAAAAAGCACAATATATACTGGCATGCAATTGGATTATCAGTCTGCAGAATAGGCTATATATCCACGTTGAAGATTGCAGGCGCGTAGCTCAGTGGTAGAGCACCACCTTGACATGGTGGTGGTCGGTGGTTCGATCCCACTCGCGCCTACCATATAATTCAAGCACTTACCGTGACTCACACTTACTTTCTGCTAGCCTAAATGTGTTTCAGATGAATTTCAGATGAAAAATACCTCATCCAACGCATGGGTATCATCGTTGTGTTTATCTGGATCTTTTTTCTGGCTGCGCGAATGTGGCGAAACGGTGACACGTAGGTAAAGGGAAAGTTCACGCATCATCCATCAACTCGTGGGATTGGGAGTTCCTGAACGGTACACCTTTTATCAACCGCTTCATGTTCGGGCTCCTAAAGCCAAAGGCCGGAAAGCAGAAACTCGGCGCTGACATAGCAGGAACAGTCGAGGCAGTTGGCATCCAAGTCACCCGTTTCCAGCCAGGAGACGAAGTGTTCGGAGATCTCTGGGACAACTGGGGCGGTTTTGCGGAATATGCCTGTGCGCATGATGTTAATCAGCATCCAAAAGTGACCACTATCAGCGTACAAATAATATAAGAGTATTGTTTTTTCATTTTTAAGAAATAATGCTTTTCCCCTTTGGTGTTCACGATCCACAATCAGCGTTCACGTTCGTCCAGAATATGCACAACATCTTCCAAAATGTCTATGGTAATAGATCTGCCAGGTCACATGCCCTCAAATATGAAACGATAGGCTGCTTCGTCGAACACGATAATGATCTGGCTATACAGAGCATCTTAAACTCGTACGCTTGACAGAATACTGCAATGTAATACATTATAGTTATATTAACTACATGACGAATAGAGGTTATGTAAAAAATGACAAACGTACCCTTTTCAATCCGCATGGACAAAAGCATAAAAGAGCGTCTCAGGCGTGAAGCTAAGCTAATGAACCGTTCAGAAACCTATTTTGCAAACATGGCAATAGAAAAGGAACTCAACGCACGCGAGCTAAAACGTAAAGCGATTGACGAAGCAATTGCATGCGCAGGGCAGGGCAACTTCATTTCAAGTGAAGCAATGGGCGCGTGGGTGGATTCGTGGGGAAGCGATAACGAGCTATCACCACCGGAGTTAGATATTAAATATAACAAATAATGCGCATTGTTTACTTAGAGAGCGCCAGAGAGGATTTGCTATGGATGCGACACTATTATGAAGTTGTGTTTTCTGAGGGTCTAAGTAATGCACGGTCGCAATTTCACGCCATAGAACAATTGCTGTTAGCCAATCCATTTATGGGGCACAAGACACATCGCAAAGACGTGTACGAATTCCCGATTCCAAAAACACCATTTTCATATATCTACAGCGTGTCGACAGTTCATATTGCAATTTTGCGCGTATGGGATGAGCGCAGGGGCAGGGGAGATCTTAATGATTAAACAATCAGCTATACATCCTGATGCGATGTAAATCAAAAAATAAAGCGCTTACATCAGTTCATAAAGAAATTCCAATTCGTTACAGATATATTTGAAGGCACTCCGGTTCTGAATAACAAGCCCTATTTATTTTTTATCAACCAAAACAAATAGAAGTTTAAATTCTATGTCGCGGCGACGAAGTAATATGGCGAAAAATCCCCAAAAACCTGATACATGCCGCCAGTGTATTCATGGATTTATGGGATGATTTCATCGCAGATGGTCGTTCCCAGCCGAAACCACAAGAACGTGGTAGTCCCGGTTGACTACCATGACTAATTACGAGAATATAAACAGTTACACCCTACGCTAATACTTTTAAGCAAGACTCACCAATAAAAAAATTTTAATGACTGTAGTCGCAGTTCAGTTCCGGTTCGATTTGGTGTAGACTTCGCTATTCCAATTTGATGCCTCATCTCTGCGATCAGATTTACTGCGATGTGGTTTTGTCAGCACCTGGCCGTGAATATATTTCTGCTGGCAGATAAAAAGGAGATCAGCGGCTGAAATTGATAGTGAATTAACCTGTACACAATACCCTTTAGAGATATAAATTAAAGTCCGGTTTAATCGATATGCCCCTTATTACACTGCCAGATGGCTCGAAACGAGAGTTCGACCAGCCTGTTTCTGTTGCCGATATCGCCGCTTCAATCGGTCCCGGCCTTGCCAAAGCAGCACTTGGCGCGATGGCGAATGACAAGCAGGTCGACACTTCTTATATTATTGATAACGACACACAGCTTTCTATCATTACGGACAAAGATCAAAAAGGGCTGGAAATCATCCGGCATTCAACCGCGCATTTGATGGCCCAGGCCGTGAAACAGCTTTACCCGGATGCGCAGGTCACTATTGGCCCGGTGATCGAAAACGGTTTTTACTACGATTTTTCGTATCCACCCAGTTTCAGCGATGAGGATTTTGAAAAAATCGAGGCGCGGATGATGAAATTGGCCAGGGCTGATATCCCAATCGCGCGATTTACAAAAGACAGGAAACAGGCCAAGGAACTGGTGCGTGAACGTGGCGAGACCTACAAGATCGAATTAATCGATGCGATTCCGGAAGATGAGGAAATTTCATTTTATCAGCAGGATGATTTTACTGATTTGTGTCGTGGCACACATGTGCCATCCACCGGCTATCTCAAACACTTCAAGCTGATGAAAGTAGCCGGCGCCTACTGGCGCGGAGATTCCGGTAATGAAATGTTACAGCGCATATACGGCACCGCCTGGGCCACTAAAAAAGATTTGGAAAATCACCTGTACCAACTGCAGGAAGCGGAAAAGCGCGATCACCG
>JAHEKD010000066.1 GCA_024638545.1 Gammaproteobacteria bacterium | reverse complement strand
CGGCATTATGTTATCAGCATATGTGCCGGCACAAGGGCCCGCAGGCATCGTTGACACGATGTCGAGGACCCTGACCGAGTAAAATGCCCACAGGGCGTGGCAAGGGACCGTCGCAGTAGTAAGGTGGTGAGAAACTGCTAGGTTAAAACCATAAAAGGCAAAACAAATTTTATTAAATAACCTTACAGTACGGGCTTTTCAACTGGCCTTTCAAGTTTTTAACGGGTAATTATTTTTTTTTATTCCTGTTTTTTTTAGGTTTCTTACCTTGTTTTTGTTTATTTTTGGCTTTTTTATCCTTTTTGGCTTTTTTATCCTTTTTATCCTTCTTATCCTTTTTTTGTTTTATTTTAAGTTTTTTAATTTTCGCCTTCTTGTTCGATGTTATCTCGTTATCTGGATCTTCAAAGACAATGGTTTTTTCTACTGGTATAGAGCTTGTCTTGATCTTATTGACTCTATCCTGTGTTTTTTTTAACTGGTTAACTGAATCTCCAATCCTGGAATCAGTTCTGGAAATTTGACTGGAAAGCTTCGGCCCAACCTCAGCCTTTAACGGTTGTGATTGTGTTTCCGCAGAGAAAATACCCGCCGTTCTAAACATTCGAAAGCGCTGCAGGCAATACCTGACCTGCCCAATGGTCAGACCCGCCAGCTCACCTGCCTCAAGCTGTGACGCACCTTCATTTAAGGCCAGCAAAACCTGCGCGCGCTGATTATAGAGTCCATCATCGTTTTGACTAATTTGTTCGCAAATTGCCTGCTCTTCGGATGTGAGTATTGAACCATTTGATTTCGTCACTGAATCCTCCAATATATTTCAGGAACTTTATTTACAAGCAGAACCTTTCAGGTGTATGTTTACAGTGTGCTGCAGATGAGTACACTATAGACAGACAAACACACAGCAATGCCTGACAAACTCGAAGCTATATTGAAAATCATGTGCTATACCGGACTTTTTACTGCATTATTTTAGCTATTTTAAGCGCTGTTTGAAACATGATTTATAATTATCTTGCTCGCTAACAGATTCTCTGCTCAGACCCCGGTTTTTTCATTTAATCGTAGTTTAGCGTCAATTCGTGTCATACAAGCGAGTAAGGGGCCTCAAACACGGCATCCTGAGCAGAAAAAATACGTCCGCTGTTCAGCGTGAAAACAGCGTTATGGATAAGGGATTGCTGTAGTTACTGAAAAGCATTAATAATCTGAAATGATAGTAAAATAAGTGGTAAAAATATTGCAAAAAAGACAACAGACCGATTTGTAAACGGCTTGTCTCGATAACGTTCTATTATTCTTAGAATCCAGTCTGAAAGCAGGTATATGACTATTCCATTTAGAGTAAATATTATAATTTCCATCATTATGAACGACTCACAATTGATTTATAGGCAATAATAAGAAACATTAGGCCACCGATGACAGAAATAAGCCCGCCGGTTCCCATCATTCCCATGCCGGCGATTTCACCTATGCGCTCGAGGCCCTGTGCCAGACCGGGGGTTTTTCTTTGAATACCGTAGCCACCACTAATTGCTAAACCGGTAATGTGAATAAGCTGACCTATACCGTAAACATAGGGCTGCCAAAAAGTCAGACGCGGAAGCGGTGACGCAAATCCCAGCCTGGGGAGCAAATAATAACTCAGGCCCATAAATGCGATTGTTACTGCAACTGTAGAACCGTGATAATGGGCAGGTATAACAATATCGAGGCCACTAATCATAAACCCAAACAGACCACCGACTGCAAACAGCAGCACCGACATGTTGAGGGCACTGCGTAAATAAAGACCCTCGCCACTCGGCGTTTTCGCATTCCACAATGATACAAGTATCGCAAATCCCAAAGGTAAGCATGATAAACCACCATATTTCATGAGCTCAGTAAATGCCAGACGGTGACCCGGGGATACAATATCATGGCCTATATATAAAAAAGGCACCGTAATTATCGGTAATACCAGAAGAATCAGAAACAGCATGGTTAATCTTGGACTCAGCGTATAGCGACAGTCACTGCTGTTAGCAAGAACAATCCAGCAGATCAGCATCACCAAGGTATAGCTAAACTGCAGCACATGTCCCGCTCCCCAAAACACAAATTCAAAAAACACCTGGCCCTGATACTGACTGCCAATGCTCATGTAAGAAGCGAGAAACGAAAACACCGCCGCACCTGTCAGTAAGGCGGACAGGGTAATACCAAACTTCAGAACAATAGTGCTGTCCAGGCTTGCCTTGACAGAGGCAATCGAGCAAATTGTGCGAGTCAAATGACTGATAATTCCAGTTGTGAACAAAATCAGGCCTGTATAGAAAATCGGGTGCTGTAATACAGGCATGTAATTATTCAATAATGGCCGTCCAGCGCCAATGAAAGGTGATGCAATGATTACCAGGGTTCCGGTAACTGCAAAAAATATTGAGACCTTGTCCCATACGGGAAACTCATTTTGAACGCTCAGGCTCCAAATTCCGGCAGAAAAAGACAACAACCAAATAAATACCGAGAGATTTACATGCACCACCAGGGCTGTATGAAAAAAATCAACAAATGGGATCCATTGACCAACTACAGGCGTTCGTGCCATAACCAGCAAAATTGAAAATATGCCTGCCGCTACCAGTGAAAGAAACCCAAGCATTAACCACAGCGATGTTATCTGCCGCATATTGCTTGTGGTGATTGATATCTGGTATTGATTTGCCTGCATACTTTTTTATTGTCTATTGAATGCTTATATTAAACTAACAATTGAATTTACCTGTACACACTGTTACAAACCACTCATAAGCAAGATAAATAAATTATCTTTTTCGATTCTAAGTCAAAATCTTGCATGACGGAATCAGGTAAATTTAACATAAAAAATTCTTCTATTATTCAATTAGCAAAGGTCAGCCCGCATTTCTCACCGGACTACGTAGCGAGACGGTTAAAGGATGCATCCTGTATGGGTTTGACGACCAAAGGCCGGCATTATGTTATCAGCATATGTGCCGGCACAAGGGCCCGCAGGCATCGTTGACACTATGTCGAGCTGACCGAGTAAAATGCCCACAGGGCGTGGCAAGGGACCGTCGCAGTAGTAGGGTGGTGAGAAATGCGGGCTAGAGAATTTGCGCTAAATGATCGAGCATTTCCGCTTTATGGGCATAAGGATCAAGGTCAGTAACAACAGACTCTGAGATAGAAATAATACCAAGTGGCTTCCCGCCCGCGACTACGGGTATATGGCTGATATTATATTCATGCATCAGATATAGCGCATGACCAAACCGACTGTCAGGATTAATGATCACCGTATCATGGGTCATAACGGTGTGTATCAATGTTGTCCTGATATTCCGTTCCGGAAGCAAAACACGCCTTATGAGATCGGCTTCGGTAACGATACCAACCATCCTTTCATTCTTAACTATCAGCGCTGCATCTTCGCCGGAGACGACCATGGTTTTAGCAACATCCATCACAGTATCATCGAATTCTACAATGACGGGGGTAGTATCTTTCAGCAGATCAAGTACCGGTCGTGTGGGCATAACTTAAATCTCTTGCGTTTATATAAAGAGGATTGGCTGACGGCAGGTTATATTTCACCGTGGCATTCAACTTGAATGCTCTGTTGCACAACGAATACATAATGTAGACATAGGCATGGCAGATAACCGCTGTGGGTTTATATCCTCGCCACATTTTGTGCACTGTCCGTATTTTCCTGCATCCATTGTGGCCAACGCTCTTTTAATTTGCAGCATCTCTTCTTCAGCCTCACGTACGAGTTCCATAAGCACCTCATCATTCTCACGCTCTGTTGCCTGTTCACTCCAGTCAGCACTGCGTCGACTGGACAAACTGGCTCGTGCTTTGACGATACGAATTTCCAGTTCTTTTTTCAGACTTTCAAGCTGTGTTCGATGTTCTTCATACATGACAAATTCCTCAAAAATTATTTACAGCACATTAATTTGGCAAGCAGATCGGATTTTTGTTAATTAATTCAGTTGCTTAACAGTGAAAATCCCTTTTAATATAGCCAAATTGTGCTTTACAAAAAACTGGATTAAGAAAAGCCACCCAACACATAATTGTGGCACAACATTATGCTTAACCAGATACTTTATTTTAATACCTTCATCAACAACACTGTCAACTATAGGATACTTTTATCCAAAGCGAATTGATAAAAATCAACTTATCACAAAATAGTTGAGCTTAATGTACTTACCTATGAGAAAACATACCAATGCTTGTGGATGAATTTTTCATTGATTAATATCCATATTCACATCATAGTCTATTATTAATTTTATAAAGGCAATGGAGACTTTATATCGTGCTAAAAAATAAACATCAACTGGCACTGCTGGAATTATTGCATCAGTCAGAATTATTTTCACATGTAGACGATAAATCACTGGAGCCAATAATCAACAACTCACACCGCATTAGCTGTGGAAAAAACAAGTATATCAACTTCGAATCTTACAAGTCTGAGTATTGCCATATAGTTGAGCAGGGTGAAGTAATGCTTTCACGTGTTACCAATGATGGTGATACGTATGTTATTGACGTTGTGAACAGGGGCTGTGTTTTTGGTATTACGTGCATACTGGAGGACGGACCTGACTCCCAAATGCTGGTGGAAACAATCAGACCAACTGTTCTGTGGCGAATCCCGCTCAATATCCTGCGAAAAATTATGGCTCAAAATCTGAATTTCACAGAAAACCTGTTACAGATGGAAATTCGTACCCGACTTGTGCAGGATGTCGAAATAGAGCATCGTACCGTGCAAAATGCACCTCAGAGGATTGCGTGTTTCCTGCTTATTCAATGTGCCTTCATCAAGGAGTCACCGGTCACCATTAATCTGCCTTACAATAAAAAACTGATTGCTGCAAAACTTGGAATACGCCAGGAAACATTTTCCCGGGCCTTGAAGACCATAAAAAAGGAAACCGGTACTAAAGTTACCGGATCAAAGCTTATCATTGAGGATATCGATGCTCTGAAATTATTTGTGTGCGAACACTGCTCGCTGAATTATCCCTGTCAGCACAGTTTATCTGGCGGACGAATATACTAGGATTTGCCGACCCTTAGCCGTTTCCAAATATATTATGACAGATCACATTGGCCAGACTATCTGTGGATACTCTGGCGGTGGCTGCTCACTGACCGGCGATTTAAATGTTGACGGCTTCAGCACCAGCACATCACAACCGATTTCATCCAGTACGGCTTCAGCCGTCCCGCCTATGAAAACCTGTGCAATTCGACTCTTGGATGTTGAACCCATGATAACAAGATCCACGTTGTTCTCCTCCACAATAGTGGGTAAAAGCCGTACCACGCTGCCTTCTTTAAAAATAATTTTCTCCTGACTGATATTTTCAGCTTCTGTCAGTTTTAGCAGACTTTGCTTGTGCATTTCAAGTAGCTCTTCATACTGCTCATGCAGCGTAACCGCGTAACCCATTGTACTGACACCCACATAAGAGACCGTCAGCGGTTCGCAGACGTGCAAAACACTATGTTCAGCGGCCATCCTGGCTTGCATCAATTCGCCGAAGCGGACAATATCCACATCCAGCTTAATATCGTTTTCATTTATTGGATTCACCGCTGAAACGATAACGGGTTTGTCCCAGGGGGCATGCTGCTTGACTAATAGCAGGGGAAATGGACAGGTTCTAATCAAGCTCCAGTCCGTATTTCGAAATATCGAGCGAGTGAGTTTAGCATGGTAGTGCGTATCCTTGACAATCATAAAGGGCCTGGATTGCAGTGCTTTGCGAACTATGCCCTCATCAATAGGTCGATCCCAGACAACATCGCAACTGACCTGCAATCCTTTTTGCCGATGAGGCTCTGCCATAGCTTCCAGGCTATGTAAGAGCTGTTCCAGCAATCCTGTGACTGACGATTTTACTTGCTCTTCATCCAGAATATGCTGGTAGTGTTGAAGCGTTTCATCATGTGTACAAATCAGCAGTTCTAAATTCTTTCCCAGTTTTTTCGCCAGGATTGACGCCTGCTCCAGTGCACGCTGTTCATGCACTGTTGGGTCAATCACCACCAGAATTGAATCTGAATCATTCATTGATCATACCTCACCTGTTATTCTGCCTCGATTATCTTTTTTGGCTTTAACTGGAATGGATTTAACCATCGATTTTAAATCTTTTTTCTTGGGTAAAACAACAGATAAAATTCCATTTTCCCATTCAATCTGTTTCCAACAAAGGACGCAGAGGTTCCAAGCCTTGTAAGTGGCGATACCTAATGTGACATCAACACCGGAATAGTCATATGTTCAAGCATGTAATGTGTTGCACCACCGAAAATATATTCGCGCAAACGGCTGTGGCCGTAAGCGCCCATAACAATTAAATCGATATTCTTATCTGCAGCTCGTGATAACAAGGTATCCGCCACCGACACCTCTCTTGAAACAACATGACTGGCCTCTGCATTGATATCGTGATGCTTCAGGTATTTGCATACGCTGTTTAATGAATCATCTTCCTGTGCCTCGTGCTTGCCGACGCTAACGACTTCGACACTATCAGCTTGCTGCAAAAATGGCAAAGCATCAGAAACGGCACGTACCGCTTCACGACTGCCGTTCCACGCGACCATAACGTGTTTGCCAATCGGTGCAGCTGTACCAATATACGGCACGAATAAAATTGGACGCGATGAATCCAGAAGAATATGATCTTCAACCGATACATCACTGGAGAGCACACCATGCTCCTGTGTCTGCTTGACAATAATTAAGTCGGCAAAACGGCCGAATAGATTAATTTGCTGATCCGAGTACCCCTGAACACAATGCCATTCACTGGCACAGCCGGCTTTTTCGACCATGGCGCTAAATTCAATTTTTACTTTCTCCGCCCTCTCCTGCTCCGCCTGCTCATGGGCCTGAAGCACGCCTGCGGGTATGTAGGCGCCTGCATATGTCGGCAGGTTAAGCCTCTCGATGACGTAAAGGCCGCAAAGATGGGCCCCAAATTTTAATGCAAGTTCAATGGCGGTATTTAACTGTAAATTCTTTTCATCATCTGAATTGACGTGAACAAGGATGTTTTTAATTGTCATGATCTGTTACTCCCAATAGCAAATATATACTTAAACACTTTTGCATAAGTTTTATTATCTTTCTTTGATATCGATCAATAGTTTTGCAGATATTTGATCAGGAATGCGTTGACGAAATCCTTCCGGCGTCAGTTTTGATCAGTCAGAATTCATCTTATCTTGACTAACGTATCATGCTCTACTGTTCCATCGTAATAATTCATCGTTCCAATAATTTTATCAGACGAATTAGAAACAGAAAATTCACCCTGGCCTAATCCATATAATTCAACCTGGATTTTATTTGGCATATTTTCTATAAAATTGGCCTCCCCTTCAGCATAACCGGATATTTTTATCTTGTCAGTGGAAGATTGCTCGACAAGATAAATTGTTCGAAAAGTGTTGCTGCGCCAGGTTCCGGTAAGGTCGGGATAGTTCTGCACCAGTGCGGATTGTGTATCATTTGCCATCTGCCTGAGCCGGTCAATACGCTTTTCGTAGATATCAACAACACAGCCTGTATTTAACAGCCCGGACTGTACACAGCTATTTCGTATTTTGCCGTCTCTTTTCTTGAGCCAGGCTATTTGGTCTGTCTTTAACTTTTCGTATCGTGCCTGATCAAGCTGACCGGCTAGCTGCTCATAAGCGAGCCCCATCTGGCCGTCAATACTGGATATTTCATCGTTCGCGCAAATAATTCTTTCAATTTGCGTGCTGGCTTGATTGCAATCAAAACCCGGGGAAACAACGGCTGTATCTTTCTGTGGAGCCTTGGATTCAGGCTCTCCAACGAATATTCCTATTAGAAACAGAGCAACAAATACTGCTCCTAATGTGGCCAAAACCGTTTTTATCTTGCCCGTATGTTTTTTGGGCTGGGGTGTAGTATGCTGATCAATACCAAGCCTCTCGGGCCTTACTTTGGACTTCACATTATTGATGCCTGGAATATTTTCCAGTAGCGCAATCAAGCCTTTAAAGTCATTCTCCCAACGGCCCTGCTTGTCTGACATATCGTAGGTTTGATTTTCTCTAAGCCATGATACGGTTTTTAAATCTGTGTCATTGGAGATATAAGCGCCATCTAGGGTGATTGGAATCACCGGCACACCGAGATTATGGGCAAAATTAAGTTCATATTCAACATAATTGACTTCGTCATCAATACGATCACACCAGATCGCATCCCAGCGTGGACCAATAATTAATAGTAATGCTGCCGCATTTCGCAGATTATTTTCGATGACCTGTTTCCATTTTGCACCACCGGCTATGTCTTTGACATCGCGAAAAACACTACCGGGACCATAATGAGCTTCAAGTTCTTTTTCCAGACTTTTTACATAGCCGGGGCTATCGCCGCGACGATAACTTAAAAATATAATTTTTTGCCCCATAATTCTTCTCTTTATCACATATTTTGGATCGCTTCGACACCAGCATCATACCATCGATCAGCGTATGACTGACCGCCGTTCATTACGTTTTGACCGAATGCAGGCTGATAGGACTGTACTTCAGAAACAATCAGGCCGAACATCTGTTTTATGTATTGGTCTAATACCTGAATAATTTCATTCGGAATTAAATTCGCAACAATTTGATCTGCCGCAATTATTGCCTGCCAGTCAACCAAAACGAGATCACCGGGAAGAATCCCGGATTCAATAAGCCGGTATGCGGTGTTATGAATGAGCCAGGCATCATCCAGGTATCCATACCTGCCATGTTCGTCGGGGATCAGGTCGTATTTATTGTCCAGATATGTTCTCAAAAAATTTACCACTTCGCATCCTGCTGGAGAATTGACCCCGACACAGTAAATTTGCATTGCGCTTAATACGTTCGGTGCAGTGTTGATATAGGTATCCAATGCCGCAGACCACTGCTTTCTTTGAGCTTT
>JAHEKD010000065.1 GCA_024638545.1 Gammaproteobacteria bacterium | reverse complement strand
AGGGAATATGGTGGGGTGATTTACCGAAATCCTGACGGCACATACGCCAACACAAATCCTGTCCGGGGCGATCAGGACAGCCTGTTGATACCGCTTGAGACACCTGAGGGAACACGGGCGACAGCTTTCTTTCATACCCATGCTGGCTTCGATCCAAGGTACGATAATGAAAACTTCTCCCCGATTGACATAAATTCCGCCAACCGAACTGATCTTGATTCATACCTGGGTACACCTGCAGGCGCTTTCAAGTATTACGATGTTGCCCTAGGACGGATATCGACACTTGGCAAGATTGCAAATTAGATGAATAATGAACAAAAAACTGATAGTGCTGACCTCCTGCTTTTTAATGACAGCTATGGCGACTAAACCGGTTTCATCAAGGGAAATGCTTGATGAGTACGCCAAAACCGTCATCCCAACCTGCACGCTGGGTGATGGTTACCGTTGTCTGGACATTAAAGAGGATGATTTCATCAGCCGGGAATCGTTACAGCGTTTAACGCCGGGCCAATATCTGCTCGCATTCAAGGTGGCTTATGAAGCATTTTCAAAACTGCCGGAATTAACCGTCGAACAGCGTCATCTGAAGCATTACCGCATCGGTTTTACTGAATCGCCGGACAGTTATATTATTCTATTCATGCCGCTGTTACTTCCTGAACGTATTGAAAATGATAAGCCGGTGGGCTACGCAACCGCGACATTTGGAAAAACCGTTAAATTCTGGATAGATAAAAGATCTAATCAAGTCAGCAAACATCTTTACTTTAAATAACAGCTACAGGATATTGCCTTCGATTGCCAAAGCACCTCATCTGATATAATTTAACAATCAAGAGGTTGGCATACGAGTAAGTCTTAAATGAAGGACTTAAACTGTACCCCAGGGGCAATCATGAATGTAAACTATCCGGATGTTTAAATATCCATTCCATGCGACTCAACACTATGCCCAGGTCTAAAAAACATTCAGGTGTCTTGGTTTACAAGCGCCTTCTCCAGTACGTACGTCGCTACAAATGGGTATTTCTAAGCGCAATAGTGGGTATGATAGTTACCGCGCTAGCGGATGCCGGATTCGTATCCATGCTGAAACCAATCATGGATGAGGGCCTGGTTTCTAGAAACCCAACCATGACCAAATGGCTGCCGTTAATGCTGATTGGTATTTTTCTTTTACGCGGGATTGGTCTGTTTGTTGATACTTATGGCATGACATGGGTTGCCAGGAAAACGATCTTCGACATGCGGCGGGATCTGTTTAAGACTGTCGTTCATCTGCCGGTAAAATTTTATGATCACAATTCCTCTGCTTCGCTGGTTTCAAAGCTGGTATACGACGTTGAGCAAGTTGCATCAGCCAGCACCTCGGTCTTACGCGTTCTTGTAAAAGACAGCCTGACAGTCATTGCCTTGCTCTGCTGGATGGCTTATCTGAACTTTAAACTCACGCTGGTGCTGTTTGTGTTAATTCCGATCGTTGCGCTGATCGTGAAAATGGCAAGCGATCGTTTTCGAAAAAATTCTCATGAAATCCAGCGCAGCATCAAAGCTATAGCCAATACTGCCAAAGAGGCGTTTCAAGGCCATAAGATTGTAAAAACCTACGGCGGTGAAGAATTTGAGTGCCAGCGTTTTGAGAACGCCAATGACGACAATCGGCAACAGGCAATGAAAAAGGCCGTTATTTCTGCTATAAACCTGTCGCTGATACTGACTGTTATCGGCTTTGCAGTCGCGATGATCATCAAAATGGCGATCGATCCGGAAAAACCACAACTACTCAGTGCCGGCGGGTTTGTATCCTATCTGGGTGCAGTTTTGATGATGATGTCACCCGTCAAGCGCCTTGCAAAAATTAATGAAACGCTGCAAGCAGGGATAGCCGGTGCCGACAGCGTATTCACTACCATTGACGAGGCAATCGAAATTCAGTCGGGCTCCGAATCCTCGAACCGGGCTGAAGGAAAAATCAGCTTCGAAAACGTTTCATTTAAATATTCTGGAAATGAAGCGTTAAAAGTGCTCGACAATATATCAATGACAATTCATCCGGGCCAGTCCATCGCACTGGTAGGTGCCTCCGGCAGCGGCAAGTCAACGGTGGTGTCATTATTATTACGTTTTTATGAAACCTGGACCGGCAGCATAAAACTTGATGATACTTCGATAAAGGATATCAAGCTAAAAGAACTCAGGTCGAATTTTTCCATCGTGACGCAGGAGGCTATTTTATTTGATGACACATTAAGAAATAATATCACCTATGCAAGCACGGGCCCTGTCGATGAAGAGCGATTATTGCAGGTCTGTGATGCAGCGCACGTGACTGAATTTTTGAGTCGTCTACCGGATGGAGTCGATACGCTGATCGGTGAACGTGGCACACGTTTGTCGGGAGGGCAGCGACAGCGCATAGCAATTGCTCGCGCTTTTTACAAAAATGCGCCCGTTTTAATTCTTGATGAGGCCACTTCAGCGCTGGATACGCACTCGGAACGTCTCGTGCAGCAGGCGACCCAGGCCCTAAAGGAAGGCAGAACAACAATTGTTATTGCACATAGACTCTCTACGATAGAAAATGCTGACTGTATCTACGTGATGGACCAGGGACGAATTGTGGAAAAAGGCAACAGCATGGAACTAATCGATAAACAAGGGTATTACGCGCAGCTTTGGCAGGCACAACGACTCAGTAATACGGATAAGCTAGATAAACTCAATATCTAGTCCGTAAGCAATTACTGGTAAATTATTCTCTGTCATGCCGCCTAAACTTGTGAAAAAACTGCCGCAGATCTGGCAGGATAAAACACACCCGGTAAGTAAACTGCTCTACCCATTGAGTTTACTCTACGCCGTGGTAATGATCATTCGCCGCTATCTGTATAAAGCAGGCCTGTTGAGATCGCATTCTGTTTCTGTACCTGTCATCGTTGTCGGTAATGTCACAGTTGGCGGCACCGGGAAAACACCGCTGGTCATCTGGTTAAGTGAATATTTGTATTTTAAAGGCCTGAAAGTTGGCATAATCAGCCGAGGCTATGGCGGAAGCTCTCCGCACTGGCCTGTCGATGTATCACCGCTTGAAAAACCCGAAATGGTTGGTGATGAGGCCGTGATGCTCAAGAAAAAAACCAGTTTGCCCGTAATTGTTTCGCCAATCAGGCTTGACGCCGCGGAACTATTAATCGATTTATACGCTGTCGATGTGATTGTCAGCGACGACGGCTTGCAGCATTTGGCTCTGAAACGCGACCTGGAAATTATCGTTATTGATGCACAGCGCATGTTCGGAAATAACAGGCTGTTACCAAGCGGACCGTTACGTGAAAGTGTTAATTCAATTTCAACTGATGCTATCAGAATATATAGCGGTAACCGGGAACTAGACCAGTTTGAATACTGGATGAAGTTTAACCCGATACGAATCAGAAACATAATCAATGAGAACCTGGTTATTGATATTCACGAATTTGAGGGCAATGAAGTCAATGCGGTTGCCGGTATCGGTTATCCTGAGAAGTTTTTTGACTTGCTGGAAAGCTTAAAGATCAAGTTAAATAAATTCAGTTTTCCGGATCATCATGTTTTTCAGGCTGATGATTTAAAATTTGATAACAATCTGGCGATAATAATGACTGAAAAGGATGCGGTAAAATGTGCCAGTCTGGTCAATGACAACAGCTGGTATCTGGAAATCAACGTTGTGCCGAATGATAATTTCAAAAACAGGATAGATCTGTTTTCAGAATCGATTCCTAGAACAATATGATGCCTGACTTTGCTAAAGAATTTGTCGTCATCATTCCGGTCCGCTATGCATCAACACGATTACCGGGTAAACCGTTACTCAAAATAGGTGATAGGACGTTAATCAGGCATGTTTGTGATCGAGCACTCGAGAGTAGTGCCGGCTCGGTCTTCGTCGCCACCGATGATCAACGAATTGCTGATCATTTGGCAGACACGGCAATCACGGTGGTGATGACATCGACAGAGTGTCAATCCGGAACTGATCGAATTGCAGAAGCGTCGCGGTTGCTGAATTTGCCCGCTGAGGCTGTTATCGTAAATCTTCAGGGAGATGAACCGTTCATGCCGCCGGGGGTGATTGACCAAATTGCTCACGCATTAATCAGCAATGCTGGTGTTCACATGAGTACGGGTTGTGAACAGATCAAAAATAATATCGACTGGAACTGTCCGGATATTGTAAAAGTAACGCGTGATAAAAATGACCTGGCACTCTATTTCAGCAGATCAGTCATCCCTTTCAGCGTAGACAAACACGACCAGAAAATTTACAAACACCTTGGAATCTATTCATATTCGGTCGATTACTTAAAAAAGTTCGCTTCACTGGCGCCGTGTCGACTTGAACAATCCGAAAAACTTGAGCAACTCCGTGCACTTTATAATGGCGATAGAATAATTGTCCCTGAAATTTATGAGCCTACCGGCATAGGAGTAGACACGCCGGAGGACCTGGATGCCGCCAGAAAAATGTACGAGCAGCGCCTGATTGACAACCCTTCGGGAACGTCATGAGCGGTACTCCTGGGTCCAATCTAAATTACCTGTGAAAGTATTCGAAACCCGGGCATTATCCAGCAGGATTTATACTCAGGATGCGCTGAATGCGTAGTGTACTGTTTGTTTGCCTTGGAAATATTTGCCGATCACCGATAGCGCAGGGGGTGTTCAGAAAACTGGTGTCCGAAGCAAACCGCAGCAATCAAATTACAATAGACCCGGCAGGTACGGGCAACTGGAATGTCGGGCATCCACCCGACTTGTGCGCAATCGCAGCCGTATTCAAACATGGCGTGGACATTTCCAACCTGAAGGCAACGCAGGTTTCAACAGCTGATCTTGCACGCTATCATTATATAATTGCAATGGATAAGCACAATGAGCAATCCCTGATGAATCTTGCCGATCGCTGCGATGTTAATCGAAAAAAATACATCTACTCATGAGTTATGCTCATCACTACGATGCGATAGAGGTGCCCGATCCCGATTTTGGGGATCACGCCGGATTCGATGTGGTCCTAGCCCGCATTTCTCACCACCCTACTACTGCGACGGTCCCTTGCCACACCCTGTGGGCATTTTACTCGGTCAGGGTCCTCGACATCGTGTCAACGATGCCTGCGGGCCCTTTGGTCGTAAAACCCATACAGGACGCATCCTTTAACCGTCCCGCTACGAAGTCCGGTGAGAAATGCGGGCTAGATATGATAGTGAGTGGAGCGCAGGGCCTTCTGGACACAATTCTGGAGAAACATGACTGAAATCACCATCAGTATTTCCGGGCAACAGCTGACCTATGCTGCAACAGATTCTGCCAGAAAAATTTATCCAGTATCAACCTCTTTCAAAGGGGCGGGACAAAACGCTGACAGCGGCATGACGCCCCTGGGTCGGCATATTGTTCGTGCAAAAATCGGACAGGGTCTACCTGTCAACACTGTATTTGTTGGCCGTCGCCCAACTGGCGAAATATTTACACCACGGATGATTAACGATTTTCCAGGCAGGGACTGGATACTGTCCCGAATTCTATGGTTAAGTGGAAAACAACCCGGTTTCAATCGATTGGGTCATGTCGACACCATGCAACGCTATATTTATATTCACGGAACGCCCTATGAAGACCAGTTGGGCAAACCTGTTTCACATGGCTGCATTCGAATGTCTAATTTGGATGTTATTGATCTATTTTCGCGAGTAGATATTGGCTGCCCGGTCGATATTCTCGAATAATTTGAAGCTAACTAATAACTGCGGCTTTCAATAATGAGCAAACAAAATAATACTTCAAGGCTGGGACCATTAATTATCGATATTGAGGGCGAGAGCCTGGTCCAGAGCGACCGTGAGCTACTAAAACACCCGTTAGTCGGGGGTGTCATATTATTTACTCGTAATTTCCAAAATAAAGCACAGTTAGCGGCGCTCGTCAGCCATATCAAATCATTGCGTACACCCGAGTTACTGGTATGTGTCGACCAGGAAGGAGGCCGGGTTCAGCGTTTCAGGCAAGAGTTTACCGCTTTACCATCACTGCATTCGCTCGGTGAGCTATATGATCAGGATCGTGACCAGGCCCTTGTTGCAGCACGGTTACTGGCGAGATTGATGGCATACGAATTAAAACAAATCGGTATCGATTTTAGCTTTGCGCCAGTGGTCGATATTTACCGGTCGTCGAGTCAGATAATCGCTGACAGGGCTTTTCACCACGACCCTGAGACAATTTCCCGGCTTGCAGGGGCTTATATCGAGGGCTTGCATGATATCGGCATGATTGCAGTAGCAAAGCATTTTCCTGGCCATGGCGGTGTGCTTGAAGATTCCCATTTATGCTTACCCTGCGATTCCCGCTGTTTCCAGGAAATAGAGCAAACTGATCTCGTTCCATATAAAAATCTCATTAATCACGGACTCGATTCCGTAATGAGTGCACATGTTCTGTTCAACCATATTGACCACTTTCCTTCGGGATTCTCGAGTTTCTGGATAAAAGAAATACTGCGAAGCAAGCTTAGATTCAGGGGCATCGTGTTTACCGATGATTTGTCCATGCAGGGCGCGATCGAGTTTGGTGGTATCATTGACCGCACCCGCCTCGCCTTTAGGGCAGGTTGCGATATTGCCTTAATATGCAATGACAGATCGGCCGTTGAAAAAGTAGTGGATGATACCAGTCTGCGGAGGCTGATATGTCATGATAAAGACCTGTCCGAATACTGTCGAAGACAGGCACGCAATAGTCAGTGGAAACCGCAGGCTCAGCAGATTGACGATTTACTCAGTAAACTAAAAGCTGCTGAAGCTAAAACGAGATCGAGTTCAGGTTAGATAAAGTATCTATTGCCCGGATTCGGTTTTTATAACCGGGCCACCGAGCTTCTGCCAGCCACTGAATCCATCTTTCAGGTGAGCACACATGAATCCCATTTTGTTTAGTGTGTCGACAGTTAACGCAGACCGCCAGCCCGATGCGCAATGGAAAACAAACTGCTTGTCCTGTGAAAATATCTCCTTGAAATAGGGGCTCTCGGGGTCAACCCAGAACTCGGCCATGCCGCGAGGGCAGTGGAAGCTGCCCGGTATGAAGCCCATGCGCTGTCGTTCGCGCACGTCTCTTATATCAACGATCACAATGTTCGGATCGTCTAGCCTGGATATGGCGTCAAGAGTTTCGATTTCCTTAATTCTTGTTCGCGCATCATGGACCATTTTATTAACGGGGAGATTGAGTTTTCGCACCATATCAGAGCTGCTGTTTTTACTAACCACGTCATTTTACAACGTGATCGGATATATTGCTGAAATAGATTACAGATTCGTAATGCTTCATCAGAACAACACCTTAATACAGGCGGGAACCTAATGAGGCAGTTGAATAACAAGCTGCATTTTGAAGATAATGGGGGAAGCGCTTATTCAGCACGTTCAATGTACTCGCCGGTGTCCGTATTCACTTTGATATTGTCACCGACATTTACAAACGGAGGGACGGTGACACGAATGCCGGTTTCAAGTTCGGCCGGTTTGCCTGAGCTTGCCGCAGTCTGACCCTTGATGACGCCTTCCGTGTCGACAACCTTCAATACGACGCTCTGCGGCAGCTCAATTCCAATCGGCGAATCATTATAGAAATTTATTTGAACATCAAGGTTGGGCATCAAATAGCCGGCCTGTGCCTCCAGATCTTCGGCGGGCAGGTTAAGTTGCTCATAGGTTTCATTATCCATAAATACATAGTCCTGGCCCTCATTGTATAAATACTGCATTTGCCGTGGCTCAACATGGGCTCTTTCCACTTTGTCATCAGATCTGAACCGTTCATTGAGCTTGGTACCGCTACCGTGTTCTTTCATTTCAATCTGAACAAACGCACCACCCTTACCTGGCTTAACGTGATTTTTTTTCAGGACACGCCATAAACGGCCCTGGTATTCAATTAAATTGCCAATTTTTATTTCAAACGCAGAAATTTTCATCGCTTAACTCAATAAATTATTACAATAGGGGCTGCATTCTATGTCCTTGCGCGAGAGCGGGCAAGCGCGTTAATAAAACAGCGAGACAACTTTGATACCAAAATACTCGACCTACGACCCATACTGTAATAAATGTCCAAGACTGGCCAGCTTTTTAAGACGGGTTAAAACCAGGCATCCTGGGTATTTTTGCAAACCCGTGCCCTCATTTGGGGATGAAAACAGTCGGCTGCTTATTGTGGGATTGGCACCGGGAAAGCACGGTGCAAATGCAACAGGCCGTCCGTTTACCGGGGATCATGCGGGCATTTTGCTCTATCAAACCCTCTTTAATTTTGGTTTTGCCAGTAAAAATGAGTCCACCAGCACCAATGACGGACTCAATCTGGTCGATTGCAGGATTACTAATGCTGTTAAATGCCTGCCACCGGATAACAAGCCTGTGGGGGCTGAAATCAATCAGTGCAATGAATATCTTGCCAATGAGATTAATCAGTTGAAACCAGGAAGCCTCATCCTGTCGCTGGGTCTGTTATCACATAGAGCGGTGGTAAAAGCCCTGGGGCTAAAACAGTCCGACTACAAATTTATTCATGGTGCTCACTACAAATTGACTTCAAATCTCAGTTTAATTGATAGCTATCACTGCAGCCGCTATAACACCAATACCCGGCGCCTGACTGTAGCGATGTTTCACGACGTCTTCAGAAAAATCAAATCTGAACTCGATAAAGATGCAGGTCAACGCAATGCCAAATAAGAATAAATCGTTTGACGGCAAAACCTATGCAGCAACGTTGAACCAATCGCCGGGTGTCTATCTGATGTTTGACGCCAAAGGCAGATGTTTATATGTGGGTAAAGCTGCAAACATCAGAAAACGCGTCACAAGTTACTTTTCAGGTCGACCTATGAATGCAAAAACCCAGGTGATGGTAAATAAAATTGAGCGCATGTCCGTGGTCTGCACAGGCACTGAAGCTGAAGCGCTGCTACTGG
>JAHEKD010000064.1:6745-9057 GCA_024638545.1 Gammaproteobacteria bacterium | reverse complement strand
AAGTCTGTTGGTTCAGCTGGTCAGTCAACTCAAAAGTCAGATCTTGATTTTCTGATTTGTTTAAAAACTTTGCCTGAAGATAGTTATGGGCATCTCCGCCGGCCTGTTTCGCTGTTTTGACGAATGCCTGTCCCAGTCTCTCGGCATGCTGCACCTGCGCATCGTACCAAAGGCCGGCTCCCGTGACGCTCTCTAAATCCAGCAAATCTGTCATCGAAAGCAGCTGCGATTTTGACAAACAGCGTGCCCTGGGCAATCGCCGTGATCGACAGGAAAACATTTTTATCAAGTTATAAAATTCAAAACCGACAGTCACAGCAAGCCTTGATCTTGTGAGTCTATTTTCTGTTGGCAACAAACAGGCTAATTGATGGACTAGGTGGGGAGCAATGTTCAATAGTATTTCAGGCTCCCTTGAGGAGCGCCAGGTTCGAGCCAGATTTAAGGTTTGTAAATACCGGATGCCGCCATGAATAGTTTTAAGCGAATTAGCAGAGGTTTGTGAACAATAGTCCCTTTCTTCGATCAGTAACGTTCTGAGTCCGCGTCCCTGCGCCTCCCAGAACATCGCACAGCCTTGAATTCCGCCACCAATAATAACCAGGTCGTAATTTGACTGAAGCCTTAACGCTCTCAATTTTTCAGAATTATTCATAGATTTAGTTCAGTGGCCTGCTTGATGGCTTACCTAAAGACGCAGCAACGGTATCATAGATTCTGTCCACCTGAATTGCGAAGGCTTCAATACTGTGGTGTACTTGAATAAAGTCTTTCGCCACGGCTGATTTACGTTCAGCTGATTGAGGGTCTGACACTAAAGCTTTCATTGTTGCTGCAAACTCCTCGGCACTGGCAGCACTTAAAAAAGCCATATCATCATTCATCACCTGAGTGTGAGTTGGCAGGGCGGTGGCAAGCACCGGTATACCTGAGGCCAGGTATGAATATATTTTCATTGGTGTATTAGTACCTTTGATTCTTGGTGAAAGCAGAAAGTCGGCCTGCTGCATATATGCACCCATATCGGAAATCGGCCTGGGTCCTAAAAATTTTATTGCATCAGTCAACCCCAGATTTTGAGATTTGGCGGTATAGTAATCAATGTCCTCGTTTTTGCCCCCAATTATGAGTAAACAGATCTTATGGTTTTCCTGCTTGTAAAAAGACAAGGCGTCGAGCAGCAGGTCAATGCCCTGGTAGCTTTCCAGATTGCCGATATATAATCCGATTTTTACATCATCGGCAGTGTAAGCGCGCAGGTTATCGACTTTTTTATTATCATCGCCGTTGCTTGAAATCAACGACACATCTTTGAGTAAAAAAACATTCTGATGTTTATATTTGTGCGCATAATCCGCAATCGACTGGCAGACCGCGACAACCGCCAGTGAATACTTGATTGTTTTGGATTCGAAAAACCGGATAACCGGGACAAAGATCTTGAATTTTCTGCTTTTTTCCAGTAGCTGCTCGGTGATGACTGAGTCCATGTCATAGATATAAGGCACCGTACTAAAGGGCTTGTAAAGCATTGCAAGGCTCGCAGATTCCTCAACGGCATGAATCAGGTCATACGAGCGTTTTTGTAACATCATGATCATTTTAAAAAACAAAATCAGATCGCAATAGAGCTTTTTGAGCGAGAAGCCCGGTGAAATATTTCTTATCCCGATCATCGGGTTTATTCGATATATTTTTACATTTTTATACTTTTTATCCTGGCCTTCGTGAAATGTTAGGATATCAACCTGGTCACCACGCTCCGAGAGCCGTCGAACAAGGAAATCGACTGCAATCGGTGTACCTCGCTCCTGATAGAATGGATGCGGTGCAAGCAATAAAATTTTCATCTGATTTGTAATCTACGTTTAATTATTTGAATAGACGGTTGGTTTCTCGGGTATATCGGTATTCATTACGCCCGGAATCGACATCATGTTTTTAGCAATGAGCAGTAAACCGCAAGCCATGAGGAGCGCCCTTTGCCAGTTCTTTTTCGCTCTCGTCATACCGGCATATAAAGTGACCAGACCCAGTAGCAGCAGGATTATCGCAGCTATTGTCAGCTTGGTATTAATAAATTCAAACACGACATCGCTTTTTCCATCATCAATGCTGATCGCCATAAATGCATAATTGGCCCGATGGATGACCGCCTTATCGTAGTTTATACTGGCCCGCCAGTAAGGATGGTAGTTCACGGGAACAAACACCAGTGTGGGCTGATCAGTTTCTACCTCGAATTTGATCTTGCTGGTATAGACCTTAAGGTTTGTGATCATGCAATCTACCGTCAATGCGCCGGCCTTAAC
>JAHEKD010000064.1:0-6735 GCA_024638545.1 Gammaproteobacteria bacterium | reverse complement strand
GTGTAATCTCTGATAAGCATTGCGCATAAAATAGACATAATCATTGGGGACAGTGGTTTCGTAGCCGCCTATCGTTGACAGGTCGTAATAGCTCAGAATGTTGTGATGGTAACCTGTGTGATTCAACAAAAGTGCTGTGCGAAAATCACCCTGCTGTGCGCGTATTTTTTTAATAACGGTATTTTGAGGAAAATGATTTTGTTTGTCCAGTCGCGTATTAAACCCGTAGCCGGTCACCGTCAGTTCTGAAAATGTCAGAATAACGGCCACAGGCACAATGAGGTGCAATCTCCCGATTCTGGCCATAGCGATGCTGAAAATAATAAATACGACCAGATAGATTAACCATGGAATAAATTCACGCAAAGACAGCGTATCCGGATTAGCGAGCCTCCCACAAACCAGCCACAGCACAATGACCAGCAGCGGAAATAACAGATAGATATAGCGCTGGTTTTTCAAATGCGCTATCAAAAAGTTAGCACCATAAGCGCCAATGATAACGGCGGTGAGCACCAGCAAGGTAATTATCCGTGCATATGAACCTGAGCCTGCAAACGGAATCATATTCAATAAACTGATAATGGTCGGATTACCGTTAAATAACGCAATGCACAGAAACAGCATGATACAAAAAACCATTAGCAGCCTGTTTTTTGTCAATACTGCTCCCATCAGCCCATAAATCGTTAAATACATGCATATCAGGCCAAAGTAGACCTGAAATTCGACGACATTACTTTTTAAGATATTTTTTATGGCCGGAATTTGTCCAAGATCACT
This sequence comes from Gammaproteobacteria bacterium, assembly GCA_024638545.1. GTDB lineage: Bacteria > Pseudomonadota > Gammaproteobacteria > Arenicellales > JAHEKD01 > JAHEKD01. Next base: position 5,952 of record JAHEKD010000064.1, on the reverse strand, counting down.
TTGATAATTTGGCATCAAAAAGCGGATTGCATCGATGCCTTTGGGCAGCAAGTCCTTAAGCAATTGAATCACTGCCGCAAACGAAAAATCCAGCGCGAATTTGTTATACCTGAAATCCTGGCTGCCGCGCAAACCTTCTTTAATTTCCTGCGCCTGCCACAGTGCATCGGGCAGTAATAATAGCCCTGCGAATAAATAGACAGCATGCACCCAGGCCCAGATTCTTAGTTTTTCAGTTACCGGGACCTGGCGAAGCAGTAGAACATAGAAGGTATTAAAGATTCCAAGAAATATGAAACTGTATAGAACTATCTGTGTATATCCGCTGGTGTAGAAGAAAACAACCGCGAGCACCAGTCCCAGACTGCCAAAAAGCCGATGACGATCTTTAAGCACGATCAGATTCAAACACAGCAGAAGAGGCAGCCACAGCTGTGTTGCCAGATGCTGCGGAAACATGAGCCAGGCAATTTGATGCATGTTGAATGCCCAGGCTACAGCACCCAGGCTCGCCGCGGCACTGCCCAATCCAAGCTGGAATAAAAATAGATACATTAGCGCTGCAGCCAGTATCAGCCTGAACCAGGTACTGTAATCCATTGCATTTGGAATATCCATTATGAGCTGAAATAAACTGGTTGAGAATATACCCACACCCTGACCGGACGTCGGTTTTCCGCTGAAGATATGCGGCAGGTATTGCGTGTTATAACCTTGCTTTGCTGCCTCCCAAAACTCCCTTTTATAGGGATAATGCGCTGTTGGCGAGTCTGAGAGCATATCATTTTGCGCCTTGACTTTACCAAATTCAACCGTCCAGGATGGCTTTTGCAATGCAAAATCAAAGGCGCTTAAGTGCTTATCAAGAAACAGGACATCAAACAGGTAACCGGTCGCGCAGATGGTAAAAAAAAGCAGTGAGATGATATGGTATTTTGTTGAATTCTTATTCATTAATTGTGCTTGAACCTGACATTTAGTGAGGGTAGCGATAATCCTGAACCAGGCTGCTGTCAGAACTCAAGCACATTGCGTCTATCATCATATAAATTTCTAGTGATCCAGCTGATCATATTCAATTACTGAGTGGATTTTAACCGATTCTCCGGTCGGTTGAATAATCAATCCACCCCAATCAAGGTGTATAATCTGCCGCTAAATTCCGGCATAGAGAAACATGTATAAGATCAATTTAAAGCGATTCGCGCAGGTCGTCATCACAATTGTGTTAATCATCTATGTCTGTTATTCGGCCGGATTTTTCTCTGAAGCGGGTAGAAAAGAGTTCACAGCCATTCTTAAGGATGTCAACTGGACATTCATCTGGCTGTCTTTACTGGTCAGTTTTTTACAAAATCTCGTCAGTATTCGAAAATGGCAACTGGTGGTTGTGGCCAAAAAGCTTAGCGGCGGTTTCATGCTGCTCTTGCAGTATTTATATATCAGCCGGCTTTATAACCTGATACTACCCAGCAGCATGGGTGGTGACGTGATTCGAATTTATCGACTTGGCAAACTCAACAAGAGTATTGAACGTGCTGCAGCCTCTGTCTTTGTCGAGCGTTTTGTAGGCATGCTGGTGTTATTAGTACTGGCAGCCCTATCGTTTGCCTTCATGACGCAGGGTGATCTCAAGCTTTTTATCCTGAGTTTTGCATTTGTGCTTGTCGTTACCCTGGGGCTGGGATGGGCGGCGACTGATAAACGTTTTGTTCGCGTTCTTGAGTACCTTGCCAGAAAAACCAACATCAGCTTTGTACACAAGGTTGCAAATAAATTTGAAGAATTTCAGAATTCTATCCGTGAGGTCAGAAAAAACAGGCGCTTTCTGTCCCGACTGTTTGCATATTCAATCGTCTTTTATATTTTCGCCATAATAAGTGTATGGGTCAGTGCACTGGCTTTTGATCAGGCAGTCACGCTTGTGGACATGATAATCGCCGTACCCGTTATCATGTTAATCATGAATCTGCCAGTTTCCATAGGCGGGCTTGGATTAATGGAAGCATCGTACACGATAGCCTTTGAACTGCTTGGTTACAGTGCTGAACTGGGCTTGATTACCGCCCTGCTCATGCGTGCAAAAGCCGTGCTCGATGGACTAATAGGCGGATTATTTGAGCTCAGGCCCTAAGCTGCCCATGATGTGTTCTAGAACAAAAAGCCACCTTCAATTACAATACCACCCAACTGCAACGCACCCGCGTGACATGATATTAGGATCCTGAAAAAAACAATATGTTGATAGATTCCAGAGAGCTCACTGATGGCAGTTCACTGCAGGCTGATATCTGTATTATCGGCGGTGGTGCTGCCGGTATCACTATCGCCAGGGAGTTTATTGGCACCAATAACAAAGTAATCTTACTTGAAAGTGGTGGACTGGAATTTGATCAGCAAATTCAGTCACTGTACAGCGGTGACAATACGGGCTTACCCAGTTTTGATATTGATGTTAACCGTTTACGTTATTTTGGCGGCACCACCAACCACTGGGCCGGTCATTCCCGGCCCCTGGACCCTATTGATTTTGAAGAAAAAGAGTGGATGCCGCACAGCGGCTGGCCGATCACACGCGCCGATCTGGAGACATACTACCAGCGTGCCCAACCAGTCCTCCAGCTCGGCGGGTACGACTATGAAAACCTGGCAAAACTGACCCGGGCCACTGGACTTGAAGCACTGGCACTCGATGAGCGCAGACTCAAGACGGCGGTCTACGGACAAAGCCCGCCAACCCGGTTTGGCATTGAGTACCGAAATGAACTTGCAAGAGCCGCTAATATACAAGTGTATCTATATGCTAACGTGCTTGAACTGCTTCCCAATGAATCCGCCGTGCATGTCGATTACCTCCGGGTTGCCAGCTTCAAGGGTCCCCGATTTCGCGTTGCGGCAAGACAGTTCATACTGGCTACGGGCGGCATGGAAAATGCCAGATTGCTGCTGCTTTCAAAACAATTCACCCCTGAAGGCCTGGGAAACCGTAATGACCTGGTCGGTCGGTATTTCATGGACCATGTATTGCTGAGGCCCGGGCTTGACGTCTCTTTTACACATCCTGGTCTTCAACTGGGGCTGTATCATGCCTTGCACGATGTTGAAGGCGGTAAAAAATTTGCGATTGTTGCCGCTACTGAGCATCTGCTCAGAAAAGAACGGCTGGCCAATTTCAGAATACATTTATACCCGACAGGTCCCCACTACAAAACACCTATTGGCGGTATTTTCTCGGACCTCGATGGCTTTGCCGGAGAAAATCCGCTGGAGAAAACCCGAAACAACTCAATTGCCATGCATATGGTTCTTGAACCTGTTCCCAATCCTGATTCCAGGATTACACTTTCTCAGAACAAGCTGGATATTTTCGAGCAGCCGAAACTCGAAGTGAAGTGGCTGGTAGAGGACGCCGACTTAACGCACGCCTACCGGGCCATGGAGCTGATAGCACTTGAGTTTGGGCGCATGGGCCTGGGCCGGGGCTACAGCCAGCTTTTTATTGATAAAACACGGTGGCCAAAACACATGGAGGCCGGTAAACACCATTGCGGAACCACCCGCATGTCAAAAGATCCCAAAACAGGCGTTATCGATGCAAACTGCAAAGTATTTGGCGTTGACAATCTACATATCGCCGGTAGTTCTGTATTTCCAACCATTGGTTATGCAAATCCTACCATAACCATTGTCGCTCTGGCGTTAAGATTGTCGGATCACTTAAAATACACGCTACGCCCATGACCGTAAAACAATCAAGACGCTCGGTGCTGAAAGTGGTTATCAGCAGCGTTTGTTCGTCGCTACTGTTGCCCGGTTGCGGCACCGGAGAAAGTAAACCTGAGAATGCAGCCAGGCAAATCAGGGAGCAGTTGCGGCACCATGGTGTTGCTGCGCATTTGGGACGATTAGAAGTTGAGGCCAACCCGAAACTGAAATCCATGACGCCGATGCAGCTCACCGCGGATGTACTCTCATCTATAGATCTGGACATTAACGCAATCAACGACGCCCAGATTGACTCTATCAGTGAACGAATATCGACAAGAATAAGACAGGATTTTACCGATGAAGCCGTTACAACCGTGGACGGATGGCTGCTATCCGTAACTGAGGCGAAAGCCTGCGCGCTTGTTTTTCTTGACATCACCCAGAGTAGCGGATAGTCGCCCCCTGCGCTCAACGCATGCAAAATAATGTTGTAAAAAATGAGTTCGATTTAAAGGCAGGCCATTACGAGACAAACCGCCTGGCGCAATGGTATAAAGCCCATGCAAATGAGATTTTAAATCAGGTTCACGATTTTGACAGCGGTGACATTCTTGATATTGGCTGCGCCACAGGCTATCAGCTAAGGCTACTTTGTGAAAGATTTCCTGATGCAAAGCTGGTCGGCCTGGACATTTCAGACAAAATGACCCAACAGGCGTCTGAGTACTGTGAACAATTATCACGGGATATTCATTTTATTACAGATGATTGGGAAAATCTGACTGATGAAAGCCGCACAATGCTGGAAAATTACAGCTTCAGGCTGATCATTTGCGCGAATACGGTTCACTATTTTATCGATCCGATCAGGGCAATCCGTCAGATGTACGAAATGCTTGACAGAGATGGTATGCTGCTGATTCTTGAAAGGGAAAAAACAAGTTCACCGCTAACACTGCTTTGGGGTGTCCTGCATCGTCACCTCATTAAGGACCAGGTTGAATTTTATAGTGCTGATACGATAATGGCATATTTGTCGCAGGCGGGATTTAAAAATGTAAATGTCTTGAGCTCTATTAAAAAATATTTTTGGAAAGGTAAACTGTTTACCAGTATCGCCCTTATAAAAGGAAACAAAATAAATGATTAATCAAACATTGCTAGAAACATTGGAAAAAAAGCAACTCCCCGCCGAGTATGCACCATTAAAGGACAAGAAACTGCTGGTTACAGGGGCCGCGGGATTCATAGGTGGTGCACTGTTTAAACGCCTGGTTGAATACGGCCTGGACGTAACCGGCACTGTGCTTTTTCCTGAAGAACAGCGTGAACTTGCCGCAAATGGCTACCAGGTTAAGGTGCTGGATCTCGCCAGCGACGCTGACTGGAGTGATATCTTGAACGGCATTGATATTGTCTTTAACATTGCGGCCTTATTTCAGGAAGTGGAACAGGGCGAGGCCATGTATTTCAAGGTCAATGTCGATGGAACAGTCAAGCTGATCAAACAGGCAAATGACGCCGGTGTTGAGCGATTTGTCCATTGCAGCACCGTCGGTGTACACGGGCATGTTAAAGAAATACCTTGTACAGAAAATTCACCCTACAATCCCATGGATGAATATCATCGCAGTAAACTTGAAGGCGAGCTGGCAGTACTGGATTACGCCAAGTCTCTGGCGGATGGCGGCATGGTGGTAACAGTTAACCGGCCTGCAATGGCTTATGGGCCAGGAGATGTTCGCATGATGAAACTATTCAAAGCGATCATGGATGGTAAATTCATGATGATTGGCTCAGGTGAGACACTGGCGCACCTGGGCTACATTGACGATCAGACTGACTCGTTTTTACTGGGTGCAGTGCAGCCTCGTGAAAATGTCCATCTGGAGGCATTTAATATCGCTTCAGGCTCACATATTACCCTTAACCAGCTGGCTCAGTATATTGCCAAAGCCGGTAATGTTAAGCTCTCAAGGATTAAAATTCCGATTGCGCCGGTTTGGTTTGCAGGACTTTTATGTGAAATTATCTGCAAACCATTCGGCATAAAGCCGCCTATATTTCGTCGCCGCGTCGGTTTTTTTACTCACAACCGTTCTTTTGATCTGAGCAAAGCCAGACGCTTATTAAACTATAATCCGCAGGTCGAAGCCGCAACAGGAATCAAACTAACGCTGGACTGGTATAAAGCTCAGGGACTTATCTAATGTGCGGTATTGCAGGAATAACGGGATCGCATAA